>JBAWWI010000023.1:0-26469 GCA_037146835.1 Actinomycetes bacterium
GATTCCACCGAGAGCGCCTCTGAAGCACTAGGCGTCGTGGTGATGCCAACAATTCGGGCGCTCAACTCCGGAGATGTAGTTGGGGGAGGAAAGTCTGGCCATTATCTGGTTGAGCAGACCTACGCGTTTGATTTTGATGAGACCCTTAAAGGCTTCGTAGACGAACTTGAGAGAGCAGGATTCAAGGCAGGATCGTCGACGGGTGCCGAGGTGAAGATGACCCCAGAGCGAACGATTCAGCGCGGCTTGGCGTCAGCTGTGATTCACATCTCCGTGGGGCCAGATATCCAAACCTGGATAAAAATGCCTGGAGCGGTTGAGATTGCCTACTCCGCCTCAAAGAACCCAATCGAGCGCAGGGAATACGCTCGCCTTGTGCGCGACTTAAAAAGACAAGTTCCTTCGGATCAGCTCGCAGACGCTCTTGCAAATTCGTATTCTCCCGACTCAAAATTGTCCGCAGCAGCTAAGAAAACCATCAAAGGCCTCCAAGCTATAAGGCTTCCAGAGGCTGTATTTATAGCGAAGCCAAGTGTTGGGATGAGCGGCAACGAAGCAGCGCTAAGCGCATACCCCCTAAGCGTTTCGCAGTATCGACGAGCCTCTGAGAGAGTTCCAGCGACGAAGCGTCACGTATTGGTTGTTGGCGATGCAGATGCATGGAGTCTTGGATTTAAATCTCGAATGCCATTTCGTGGAGCTAATTCTTGGATCATGACCTCGGCTAGAAAAGAGTGCCCGATAGTGCCGGGGAATTTCGCCATTAACACTTTTGTTTTCGAGCAGACCGAGGAGGACGCGAAGCTCTGCGGCGAGTGGCCGAACGGTTTAGGTGATGCTGTTTCGGGTTTTAGGCCAGATGACATAGTTCTGCTCGCGTCGGGGTCCGAGACCTATGACAGAGAGATTGATGGTGTCTTCTATCGCGTAGGGACGCCAGAGTATGAGCGTCTAATAAGGCGCAGCCTTCGAATAGCGTTGGATCAAGCATCTAGGTCTAAAGCAACTCTGATGATCGTCGGGATTCCGTGCGCTTATCCTTCGGCGACTGCGGTTCCTCAGCTCGCTCAGTTACGCAAGGATCCAGCACGGATTGCATGGGCGAACAGCGTCTTTGAGTCGTTTGCGAAGGCCCAAGGAAGGCGCGTTCGCTTTCTCAAGATGGACGGTCTGGTCTGCCCGGGCGGCACTGTGAGTGCCACTCCGGAGGGTTTAGCAATTCGACCTGACGGCGAGAATTACTCTCCAACCGGGGTCAAAGCAGTACTTAATTGGATTGACTCAAAGGTCCAGAGTCCTAATTAGTGCCGCTAGGAATTCTGAAGAAATCTCCATAGGGGGAGAAAGCCCTAACGCTGTTTCTCCCCGCTCCGCCTCTGCCGTCTACGGTATGGGCCTCGGGGCGCTTAGCTCAGTTGGTAGAGCGCTGCGCTTACATCGCAGTGGTCGGGGGTTCGAGTCCCTCAGCGCCCACTCCGAGACGACGCGCTAGTTGCAGGTCCAAAGTTGTATTACGAGGTGCTCAGATAATGAGTGAAGGAATGAGCAAAGACCCCAGTCCTTCCGAGGGCGAGTCCTCGGATGATTTAGCGGAGACCCTTTATTACCACGGCACTCGCGCAGCACTTCTCGTCGGCGATCTAATCAAACCGGGGTATAAATCCAATTTTGGATCGCACAGGCTGGCGAATCATGTCTACCTAACTGCGACGGTTGATGCTGCGACGTGGGGAGCGGAGTTGGCGGCCGGTGAAGAGCCTGGTCGAATATATGTTGTTGAGCCAACGGGAACGATTGAGGACGACCCCAATCTGACAGATAAAAAATTCCCGGGGAACCCTACGAAGTCATACCGCTCACGCGAGCCACTTCGCGTCATTGGAGAGCTGACGGAGTGGGAGGGGCATGACCCGGAACTGCTCAATTCGATGAAGGCTCAGATAGAACGTTTACGCGAACTAGGCGTCGAAGCAATAGACGAGTGAGCCGCACTTCGACGGCGCTAATTTGGAGCGCTACCCGAACCGCTAAGGACGTAGTGAAGTGCGGCGAGTGTTGTGCGCAGGTGCAGACTCAATTCCTCTGCGGCTCCCGCAGCGTCCCCGGCAATCACTCGCTCCATAAGCGTGTGATGGACCTCTGCGGTGCGGTAGTTCGTCGGGCGCTCGGGTAGTCCTACCTGCACTATCAACGCGGATCGGTCGGAGAGTGACGTAGCTAAACGCAGCAGCCATTTTGAGTCGCAGTTTGATAGGAGAGTCCGGTGAAAGGAGGTGTGAAGGTGGGGTGCTGCTATGGGCTCGGTCTCGAGCATCCGCCAAGCCGCACTGACGCGCTCTCGATAATCTTCATCTCCAGCGGTCACCGATCGCTCTAACGCAATGGGCTCAAGAATTAAGCGCAACTCATAGATTTCATTTGCCTCCTGAAGGCTCACCTCGGAGACGCGCGCAGATCCGTGGGATTGGAGATCGACGAGCCCATCTGCGGCCAACTTTCGAAGCGCTTCACGCAATGGGGTGGCAGAGATCCCCATCTGCTCAGCCAGATTTGAGATTACGAGTGTCTCGCTAGGCCGCAGTTCGCCCCCCATTATCGAGGATCGGATTCGCTGCTCGGCCCACTCGGTCAGCGTCAACGGCTGTTTCCCAGAACCAATTTTCTCACTACTGAGCATCGTCTCAGCCTCCCATAGTCGAGAACATCCTCTATCGTATATCCTATAGGAAATCAATCTGCCTCAGAGGAGACCGAAATGGGATTTCATCTAGCGAACATCGCAGGGCGCGCAGCGCTCGTCTCAGGAGCGGAGTTCTTCGACCTTGAGGAGATTAGTGACGGCGAGTTTGGTCCAGACCTGATGGCGGCGCTCGTGAAACCGGATGAGATGGCATCGCTATTGCTCCGTCACGGCGGTAAAACCCCCGGGGGAGTTATTACTGACGTCGATTTAGGGCCGCCGGTGCCGAGCCCTCAGAAGGTTTTCGGAGTAGGGCTCAACTACGAGATGCATGTTCAAGAGGGAGGAATGGAGACTCCCTCGACTCCGCTGGTTTTCACCAAGTTTCCGTCATGCCTCGTAGGCCCAAATGCTGATGTTGAGATTCGAAGCGATTTCTGTGATTACGAGGGAGAGCTTGTAGTTGTGATCGGAACGGGAGGCAGAGACATTCCTAAGGCAGCCGCATGGGAACACGTACTTGGTCTAATGGTCGGCCAGGATATCTCTGACCGAATGGTCCAATACTCTGCAAACCCGCCTCACTTCGACTTAGGAAAATCTTTCGACACGTTTGGCCCAATCGGACCAACACTTGTCTCGGTTGATGAAGTCACTAACCGCGATGATCTGCGAATTGTTACGACTGTTAACGGCGAGATTCGTCAAGACTCGAGTACTGCAGAGATGATCTTCGACGTTCCAACTTTGATTAGTTACCTCTCGCGCATAACAACGCTTACGACGGGCGACATCATTTTCACAGGTACTCCAGACGGAATCGGTGCTGCGCAGGGCAAGTTCCTTTCTGACGGGGACATGATTACGACAACGATCGAAGGAGTAGGCACAATGACGAACCGATGTGTTCGTGTAAGCGACTTTCAAGGGGTTAACTGATAATGGCGCTTAACGGTCTCCTCGATATTGAACTCAGTGTTCCTAACCCTGCGGAGTTGAGCGAGTTCTGGGAGCGTCGCGGCATGCTCCGCACAGCCGATGGTGTACTAGGTACCGCCGACCGTGCGGTGCAGATGCGCATTGAGGAGGCTGAATACCGCCACATGTCCGAACTGCACATGTCCTGTAGTAACGAGAGTGACCTAACTGAGATAGCGATGCGGATAGGGGAGATGGGGGTGCCATCAACAATAAGTGGGACTCGCCTGACCTGTATCGACCCAGTATTTCGCCACCGCGTTGTAATAGATGTCACCGCTCCTCACCCTTTAACTCCTACTCAGCGTCGTGCTTGGAATCACCCAGGTGAGCAGGATCGTATTAATTCGCGCGCCGAGGCAACTATCGAGACTGTCAATCGGCCACCTCGCCGATTGGGGCACATTGTTCTTGGAACGCCGCATTTCCAAAAGGCAAATGAGTTTTATTTTGACGGCCTTGGCTTTAAGGTCTCCGATCAGATACTCAATGGCGTTGCAACATTTGGGAGAATTGAGCAGGACCATCACAACCTGCTTATTCAGCCTGCACCAACGTCTTATATAAACCATTACGCACTAGAGATGGATGACTTTGACGCGATTGGCAAAGCAGGGCAGTCGGTTCTCGAAGAGTGCCCTGATGCTCATGTTGTCGGAGTAGGCCGCCATTTCCTAGGTTCCAATGTGTTCTGGTATCTCAACGACCCTGCAGGCACAATGTTTGAGTTCTTCTCAGACATTGACCAAATAGTCGATGACGGAGCGTGGGAACGCGACCAATGCAAGCGCGACTGGATGGGGTCTGATGGTGATGCCCCTGTATCTATCTGGGGCCCTAAGGAGCCTGAAACATTCTTTAACCCTGCTGATCTGCCACTAATCGCTGCTGCACGTGAAAAACTTGGGCTGGAGTAAACCAATGGATTTAGGTATTCGTGGTCGTTCGGCCATCCTTATGGCATCAAGTCGCGGACTCGGAAGAGCCTGTGCGGAGAGTCTTGCGCGCGATGGCGTCAACGTGGTGCTCAACGGCAGGGTGGAGGCTGATGTCGTTACGGCATGCGCTGACCTTCAGGAGACCTACGGGGTTGTAGCGACTCCCGTCGTCGGCGATGCGACCACGACAGAGGTGCAGGACGCGTTGCTTGTTGCATGTCCGATCCCAGACATCGTGCTACTTAATGGTGAAGGTCCGCCCCCTACAGCGTTTGGGAATATCGACTCAACGCTGTGGGCTGAAGCACTGCAGCAAACAATGATCTCGCCGCTGCTGTTTGTTCAAAGGGTTATAGAGGGAATGCAGGAGCGACGTTTTGGGCGGATCGTGGCGATCTCTTCGGCAATGGTTAAGTCGCCGAATCCCTACATGAGCTTGTCCCACGGGCCACGGTTAGGGCTGACCGGTGTACTCAAGGGCTTGTCGAAGTCTGCGGTCGCTCATAACGTCACAATCAACTTCTTATTGCCCGAGCGGTTTGACACAGGTCGCCAGCAGCAGATGGCAGAGCTAGCCGTGGCCCTTGGAGGAGTTACGTATGAAGAGGCGCGATCAGCTCAGGTCGCAAGCATCAAAGCCGGCAGGCTGGGCATCCCTAGTGAGTTCGGCGACACTTTTGCGTTTATCTGCTCTGCGCAAGCGGGCTACATGAGTGGACAGAGCATCCAGCTCGACGGTGGCAGCTATGAGGGGGTGTTCTAAATGTCATCGCTATCGACGGATGTTGACGTTCTAATTGTCGGCGGTGGCCCAACTGGACTAACAGCAGCGCACCTTTGCCGAACGGCTGGGCTCTCAGCAATTGTCTTAGAGCAGCGTGTCGGTCCGCAGCGCTCACCAGCCGCGCATGCGATCAACGCCAGAACCTTTGAGATTTGGCGACAGGCAGGATTGGAGATGGGGCCGGTCCTTGCAGCTGCGCTCTCTCCCGACGAGGCTGGACAAGTTCACTGGGTGACGAAGTTTGGTGGCGAAGTAATCGGCTCACTCCCGTATGAGCGTCAGGGTGACGAGATGCTGGCGATAACTCCTACTCCGCTTCGGAATTTGAGTCAGCACAGGCTTGAGCCCATACTTGCCACAACCGAGATAGACGTGCGTTATCAACATCGGTGGACCGGTGCCATCGACCACGGTAGCGAGATAATTGTTGAAGCAGTTTCGCCAGATGGACCTACACGATTCAACGCGAAATATCTCTTAGGTGCTGATGGAGCAGGGAGCGCTGTCAGGCGGTCTTGCGACATAGAGATGATCGGGCCGCGATCAATTCAATCATTCGTCATGATTCATATTGCAGCGGATTTTCGAAGGTTGGTTCGCCCCGAGTCTGGAGTTATCTTCTTCGTAGTAGATCCTTCTAGTGCAGGTACTTTCGTATCGCATGGCGAAGATCGGGAGTGGGTATTCATGGTTGCTTGGGACCACGAAGCGCAACCGATCGATGCCTTCCCGACGGAGCACTGGTCTGGGATTATTAGGTCAGCGATGGTGGAGCCTGCAGCTCCGTTTGAAGTCCTCAACGTCAGTGTGTGGCATATGAGCGCGCAGGTAGCGCAGCGTTACCGAGATGGCAGAACTTTTTTGGTAGGTGATGCTGCCCATCGTTTTCCTCCAACGGGAGGCCTTGGTCTAAACACCGGTGTGGCAGATGTACATAATTTGATTTGGAAGATTGCTGCGGTTGAGGCTGGTTGGCTAGATGCCGCCGCACTCGCGACTTACGAGGATGAGCGCAAACCGGTAGCAGTTTTCAACTGCGAACAGTCACTCCAGAATGCTTTTAAATTAATCGAGATACCGATTGCGTTTGGATTTACGGAAGACATTGAGGGGTCAACTCGTGCGATGAAAAGGGTCCTTGCTGATGACGTCGGCCGTGCGGGTGTAGAAGCGGCGATAAAGAACCAAGCGATTCATTTTGATTTGCTTGGTCTTCAGCTAGGGCACAGTTACGGCGGGTCTTTGGTGATCCCAGATGGTAGCGACGCGTTGATACTTGATGAGCCAGCCCGAGACTACGTTCCATCAACGAGACCTGGAGGCCGGCTTCCTCACGCCTGGTTGCCCGATGGCGGCTCAACGCTCGACCTAATTGACCCGGTGGTGCCAACGTTGTTGCTAGCTGCCGGAGTTGAGACGCCCTCCGAACTTGTGCATTTCAAGGCCGTCGTTGCGGAGTGTCCAGGCGGAATCTGGCGGGACGCCTTCGGGCTTACTCAGAGGCAGTGCCTAATAGTTCGCCCTGACCAGCACATCGCGTATCGAGGCGACTTGAGTAGATGGAGCGATGCGATTCGACGATTGCTGAGCGCTCCTACTCGTTAGCGCCATCGAATGCAGCCACTCCGAAAGTTGGCGTCTGCACGTGAAGGCGAAATAGTTAGGTTACCCAAGCAGTTCGCGCTCCATCATCGCTGCTGACCTAAGTACGTTCCCTGCAACAAATGATTTCTCTCCTGCTGCGATGCCGTCAAGAAGCTCAGCTTTTCGCTTACGACCATCTGCGACGCGCTCCCCATCGGCAGCAATCACAAAATCCACGAGATGCAGTGCGAGTTGTTTCTGCGCTTTATCCCCTGCGGATAGTTCGTCAACGCGCGCAATGATGGCGTCTGCGCCTCCTGAAAGGTTAAGAACCTCCAATGCGATGGCCGCCTTGCGTGATGGGAAGAGCATCGACGGGTTTCCGTCGTACCAGCCCATGTATCTGCGAAGTAAGTCGCGTACTGCAAAGGATGTGTGCCCATATAGTGGCTGAAGGTAGCGACTTGCTGCCATCTCTTCAGGGAGTTCAACCTCAGCGAGAATCTGCTCCTGCCATTGGCCGTCATTAATCCTGCGGACAACCTCGGCGTCCAGCCAACGCAGTGCCTGTGCAGTTGTCTCGAGCATCTCGGTTGAGTCGTCAGTGAAGACATCGCCGTGACCGCTCACCACGAAGAGAGGCTCGACTGAGGCCATCTCTTCTAGTGCCTCGGCCCACTCAAGGATGTACCTCTGGACGCGAAACGGAGTCCCTGCGTTTGGAAGCGAAGAGACGATGAAGTCTCCTCCAACGATCACTCTGCTATCGGGGGCCCATACCCAGGTGTGATCGTCCGTCTCTCCGAGGCCATGGCGTAACTCGAGGGGGAGTCCGCCTAGGTCGTCGAGAGTAATTCGGTCTTCGTACGCGATTGTTGGGGGGCAGTACCGCGCCATGCGGACAACATCGCCTCCGCCTGGGCCCCAACTGGCAAACTGCATATCGAAGGTTTTGGCAAGGTGCCCCGATGTCTTCGCGTATCGCTCGAACCTGCGTGCGACGTTGACATGCCCAACGATGTCTGGGGCCGCATGCCCACGCGCCTCAGCGTCATCGAGGATTGCAGGCGTTCCAAAAGCGTGGTCGTAGTGGCCGTGCGTGTAGATCACATAGCGCACTGGGAGATCAGTAATCGCTCGAAGCTCGGAGACGACGCGCGGCCCATTTACATAGAGACCCGGGTCTACAACTGCGACGCCTTCTGATCCAATAAAGAATGTTGCGTTGCCGAAGCCGCCAAGGAAGTAAACGCCGGTAGCGATCTCCCGCGCTCCGTGTAAACGTGCAGAGAAGGTGAGTGCATCTTGGGGCTTCTTGCTCTCGTCCATTTTGGGGCTCCTTAGCTGTTTAGGTGTACGCCTTCGGTCAACATAGTGGCGAATTGATAACCGACCGTGATGCCTATATCCAGTATTTGAGTAAGTGCGAACATAGGGGCCGTATGCGGTGCTCGCGCTTGCATATTGCTACCAGACAACTGGGCCTGTGGCTCCAAGGGCGCGGCCCTCCGAGCGCACGCCTCTCGGGACCATCTCATCCGCAAGGTCAGCCCAAAGCGCGCGCAGTCGATAATGCGGAACACGCGGGAAAAGGTGGTGCATTGCGTGGTGATCATGCCCGCGAATAATGAAGCGAGAGCCGCGGAAAACCGCGACGCGAGTATCGATGTACCTGCCTGCTTTACTCGCGGGGTGGTGCGGATACCAAGCAAAGATAAACGTAAGCCAGAACGACTGTATTTTCCCCGGGAGGTACCACAGCAGGAGAGCTGGCCATCCGACCCCAAGAAGGAAAGAGATGAGCAGAATTGCATGTGTGATGATCCAAAAGCGGAGTTGCTGGAGTCCAGCAGATTTAGAGCCTGAGTCGGCTCGTAAAGAGCTCCTAATGCGAGAGGGGATGAGTCGTCTGCTCGCGGGTACAAAGGCAAGTAGAGGAAGTATCTCAGATACAAATTGAATGCTCAGCCATTTGAGGGGTAACGCGCTGAGCGGCCCATCGGTGTAGAGGTCTGGATCGCGCCCAGGTTGGTTGGTGTAGGCATGGTGGCGCATATGAGAGGCACGGTGCGGTTTGTAAGAGAAGCCGAGCGGTATCGAGCAGACCATCCCAATTAGGTCTTCACCCCAACGCGATTTCGGGCTCTTTCCGAGGATATTTCCGTGTATTGCCTCATGCATCGGCATGTAAAAGGTTGACGCGAGAAATGAATTCAGGATCAAGCCCATCCAGAGAGGGATAACTCCGACAAGTCCGAGCCAAACGACTGCAGTCCATGCCACGAGCATCGCTAGGAATGTGAGGATGATGCGCGGTTGCGCTGCTCCCCAATAACGCGCTGCTACTGCACGCTCTGCGCGATGAGTGAGTCTGCGCTTCTCATCTGAGTCGTCAACGTCGTCGCCGACTTGGTAGAGGTCGTCTCCAGAGGAGGCAACGGTCTCCGAGAGTGCGCGGGATCCATCTGGGCTCGGTCCGTTTGGAGATATTTGGTCTATCGGCTCTGTCATGTAGCAGAGTTTGGTAGCGAGTGTTACTTTAAGTCAAACCGCTCAGCCCACGGAGGCATGTGTCATGGGAAGGCCTATCAAGATCGCTGAGCCGCAGTTGCTCGACGCTGTAACGAATTTGTTATGGCGAGATGGATGCGATGCAACATCGATACGCGATATTGAGGAAGAGGTTGGTATGCGGGCGCCGTCTCTGTACCGGCGATTTGGGAGCAGAGACCTTCTCATTTCGCGATGTATTGATAGATATGTCGATACCGTCGTGGCTGCACGGATAGATCGATACCTCGATGGCGATATCGAGCCAATCGTGGGGCTGCGTCGCTTCTTCCTCTCGGTGCTTAAACCGGTAAAGGGGGAGTCCACTCCTCGCGGGTGCCTCTTAACTGCAACGTCGGGGCAGAACGCGATAGTTGCTCCTGAGGTGAGCGAGGCGGTATCTCGCGGTCTGCGCCAGATTGAAGAGGCGCTGACCGCCCAGGGCGCGAGGGCACAGTTGGATGGCGATATCAGACCTGATCTTGAGGCAGAAGCAGTAGGGGCCTTACTCATGGCTTCATTCCAAGGATTCTTGGTTCTTTCACGTGCTGGTTCTCTCGGCTTATCAAAGAAAGTTGAGTCCCTATTTTTCTCCATAAGGCCGGGGTCCCTGATCGAGAGTGGCTGAGTTTGACCGAGCATGGCTGAGAGATGAGCGGGGTTGGATAGATTGCTCGTCGCCCCCTATCTCTCGCGAGACTCTTGGCTTAGACCTCTGGAAAGGGGAGCTGTTGCTTACAGCAAAAATAATTGCAACGTTGGTGCCCCTTCTCTGCCTATTCGGCGTCGCGGCTTTAGGGCGCGGCGGACGTAAGACCGCTCCTCTAATTATTGTTGCGCTGCTATGGGGAGTTGCCTCTACCTTTCTAGTGCTGTCGTTCAACGACAGGTGGTATGCGAAGCATGGGTTGCGATCCCTCATAATTTACGGAGCACCCTTTGCAGAAGAGATCTGCAAGGCATTAATTCTTCCCTTCCTTACTCTCTCAAAGCGCTGCTTCTGGTTCGTTGACGGAGCCATTCTTGGGCTGGCTGCTGGTACAGGCTTTGCAATCCGAGAGAACTGGATATACCTAGATCGTGATTATTCAGGGCATCAAATTGGGCTTGCTATAGCGCGGGTTTCCTCCACGAACCTCATGCACGCTGGTACATGTGCGATTGTGGGAGCCGCGATAGTGCTATCTATGAAGCGTGGATTGCTCCAGAGAGTCCTAACTCCTTTGGGTGGTTTAGCAATTGCGATGACGCTTCACTCAACCTTCAATCGAATGACCACGTGGCCTGGTGAATCTGCAGCGATGATTACTGCAGTTGGAGTAGGAGTATTCGCTATCGCCTCTGGGATCGTGGCTCTCGGTCTGCCGATCTCGCGACGTTGGGTTCGCAATGACCTGAAGCTAAGTGCGATGACGCAGAGCGAGCAACTAGCGCTGAGTGGTGGGCACACCGTCGACGCTCTTCTTGACGAGTTTGAGCAGCGATACGGCTCCACCGCCGTTAAGAACGCAGAGGAACTAATCAAGGTTCAGCGTCGAATAAGCATCGCTCAACATGGCGGGCACATAAACGCCAAGGATTCCGAGCTTCTTGAGAAGCAAGCGGATGATCTACGCCGCGAGATTGGTGTATTCGCAATGATGTGGCTGCGCACCCATCTACCGGTTGACCCATCGTCAGCAGGGCTCTGGGGAAACCTCTCCGAGGTTGGTGAGAACGAAGGAACTGCCGGCGCTTTGACTGGGTTGGCTGCCGGCTTGAATGATGATGCTCCGAAGTCCTCACCGGGCGGACTTTGGGCGAGTCTCGGCGATAACTCCGAGTCGGCACCGTAATCGGATAACTTGTCGACTCAGAGGTCGCAGCGATGAGTATCGCTAATTACGAATACGCGACTTAGGCTTGTGTTTAGTTAGGCGAATTTAGTTAGGCCAGTTCCTTAGCAAGTTCTAGTCAGGTCAGTTCAAATAGAGGGTGAGACCAATGCTCTGTGCACAGTGTGATGATTCGGCACGAGGAGTCTGCAAATTCTGTGGGCGCGGAGTCTGTGGAGAGCACCACTCCAATCTTCCATTCGTCGTGACCTTGTTCGGGGTTGATCCTCCGAAGGCAATTGTCGTCGGAGGAACCCTTTGGTGTGGAGTCTGTAGACCTCAGCCAGATCCGATAGCGATGCCGGAGTTGACATGAGTGGCGGCGGAATTTTCGATCGCGTCGCAATGCACCTAGATGCTGCAGCCGATCCCGAGGCGCACTTCTCAATGGCGGCGATGTTGAGCCTCTCTGATGACGAGCGCGCTGTGGTGCGCGACATTATGCGCGCGGATTCTCCACAGAGCGTGGCTCAGGTAGCAGAGACGTTGAAGGTCCCGGTAAGCGATGTTGCTTCCACAGTCGGTTCACTGAGCATGCGCGGAGTTATTGAAATCCGCAAAGGGTCTCTTTATCTAGCCCCGATCGAGAGGCCTCATCACTCTCACCCAGGCGGGTTCTGGACCAACCTGACTGATTTCTAGAGCAAAAAGGTTCTCGCACATTACGCAGAGCAGACGAACGCTCCCGCGTAACGCTTAGGCGATTGACTGATCCCACCCGAGCTGTGCCTCGAGCGTTTTCAAAGATTTCTGCAGTTCGCTCATCACGGTTATGCAGTCTTCGAAAGTCTGCTGATTGGTGAGCCCATGCGTCTGAGAAAAGATTGCGTATCCCTCAAGTACGAACGTAACAATCTCGGCCCAAGCGGTCCCCATACGCTCGTCAACACCTGCGAGTCGCTGCTGACGCTCCACTCCGATGCGTGACCAAGCCGACGGGTCCGGCCTGAAGATCGATGGGTCTGCTCCTTGACCAATGCTCCAAGCCACGAGGCGCGTACGGAGCACTAGATCCGGGTTCGTGAGCGCATCAAGAGGCCCGTACTCAGAGAACTGATCCGTAAAGCGCTTCACAAGTGCATGCGCTACGGCGTCGAATAGCCCTGGTAGTGATCCAAAGTTGCGAGAGAGTGCGGCGAGTGGCAGACCTGCCTCGCGCGTAATGCGGCGGGTTGTGACTTCGTAGAAAGGCTCGGTGCGCAGTAGTGAGATGGTGGTCTCGACTAGGCGCTCTTTTGCCAATGCAGCAGGGACTCTGGCTTTCCGAGGCTTAGATGCCTCTGCATTTGACTCAGCCGTCTTCTCCCTCAGGGTGTTGGTGGTCAGGGTGTTGGTGGTCAGGGTGTTGGTGGTCAGGGTGTTGCTAGTCATCGCCTCGTCCTTCAAGGGCTCAATCTTCGTGGTCTCGATCGTCAAGATCTCTTCCTCGGGGGAAGGATCCACTCTTATGTCATCAACCGTAATCTCGGAGAGCAGTGATTTCTCCACCGTGATCTCATCAGTATCAACCTCAACAAGCGATATCTCGTCCATAGCGTCTCACTCCTCATGATCTTGCTCTAATGAAGCAACCGATAGGGGCCCAGAACTAATGAACCTGCCCAGTTAGTTAACTCTAGTTTACCTCAAGATTGTATCCGATGGGGATCAAGGACTCCAAATAAAGCGCCAATCTCCTCAGATCAGGGGAGCGGGAGTTAGTCAGATTTACCAATCCGGGGCTGGAGCCTGTTTGTTTTCAGTGATCTGCTTGTTCGCCCTATCCCTAAAGAAATCAGTGATTGTGGCTAAATTACGGCGGTTCGCCTGAAGTGCCCGCGTTGGGCGCAAAGCCTTAAGGAGTCAAGACATGACCGCTGCAACACAGAACCTGAGTGGCGTAGATACTTCGCCGCACCCAATCCATGTTTCATACGCATCCCTAGGCCTGGGAGCATTAGGGCTACTTGCCTCTGGCATCGGCAGACTCCTCTTCTGGAGTTCAGGTTTTGAGGTTCGTTCCTCATGGGCGCTTGTAGTACTCGGCCCGATCTTGATGGCCATTGCGATCACGCTCCACATTGAGCACCTTGGGAAGCGGATAGGTCGCGCCCCCGTTGTGATCGGGATTCTTGGACTCATCATTTGGTCATTAACATCCCTACCGTTCTTGCTTGATCCAAAGCTCTATTCACTACAGGATCACGCCAACTGGCTGCGCATTAACTGGGCTGGGTTTGCAGCGGCTCGCGTGATGTTCTCCCTAAGTTTCTTCCTTGTGCTTGCTCGCAAAGAATCACTGCTCGAGCACGGCGAGATGGATGCGGCACGAAAAATTCATGCTTCCTTCGCAACTCTTACCTATGCCGCAGTTGGTCTCCTCCTCTACGGGTTGGCTGGCTTCAGCTCACTAAGCGGATCTGGCCAGTACGGTTCGAGATTCACTTACGGACTCTTGGTTCTAGGTCCAGCACTTATTGCGATTGCGATCATCAATCACATCGACCATCTGTCACGCGTTATCGGTAAGCCGGCGGTTGTATGTGGGGTCTTAGGATCTGCGCTTTGGGCACTCAGTGTGCTCCCGATTGCTATCAAGCCATCGCTAGGTGAGTTTGCTGGGAACTGGGACAAAATTACGCTCTACGGCTTTAACGGTGGAGGCTTAATCCTTGGTGCGATAAGCGTGGGTCTGGTACTCATGCGCAAACGCTCTCAGGATGCCTCAGCTGCGTAGTCTCATAGGGACTGCCGAATAACAGGTAAATCCTGTACAAAGATTCCAATCATTCGAGCACAGGTCGCGATTACTCTCCGGCCTATGCCCACTCCCAGCAGCGCCCCAAGAGCCCCAAGAGATGTTGTAGTTGTTCTTCTTGACAGCCTGAATAGGCACATGATTGGGGCCTATGGGGGCGAGGAGTTTGAGACTCCAAATCTGGACAGGCTCGCGAAGCGGTCTGTTCGGTTTACTAATCACCACACCGGCTCACTCCCTTGTATGCCCGCACGCCACGATCTTCTAGTAGGTGCGCTTGATTTCCCATGGAGACCGTGGGGCTCTATAGAGGTATGGGAGGACGCTTTTACGACACAGATGCGCCGCGATGCCGGAGTCTCGACAATGTTGGTCTCGGATCACCCTCATCTATTTGAGTCTGGTGGCGAGAACTACCACCACGACTTCGGAGCATGGGACTACTTGCGTGGTGGCGAAGATGATCCATGGCGCACTCGTGCAGATACGTCCCAGGTAGGTGCCCCAACCCTTCCTCCATTTCGCGAGTCGGGATGGCGTAATTACGATTTAAGTCGAACATTCTTTCGCGAGGAGGCCGATTTTCCTGGGCCGCGCACGATGACCGCCGCTGCTAAATGGCTTGATCAGGAACTAGGTGCGCAGCGTCGCCCCGAGGAGCGCTCGTTTCTGTTAGTTGACGAGTTTGATCCCCACGAACCCTTCGATGCTCCCGAAAAATGGGCAAGCCTCTACGACGATGACTGGGAAGGGGAGCGAATCATCTGGCCGCCGTATACCAGTGGAATTAAGAGTGAAGATGCTTTCGAGTCGCCCGAATTGAGCGCACGAGAAGGTCGCCATCTGCGCTCGCAATACGGAGCAAAACTATCCATGATTGATCATTGGCTAGGCCTCATGATCGATACCGTTGACCGGCATGACGCGTGGGACACCACAGCGTTTATCCTCTGCACTGATCATGGCATTTACCTAGGCGAGCGCGGCATGTGGGGAAAGCCCGCAGTCTCTGTATTCCCAGAACTTGGGCATATTCCTTTGATGATCTCCTGGCCGGGAGTTGAGGCAGGCACATGTGATGCGCTCACGACCACTGTAGATATTCACGCGACAATCTGTGATGTGTTTGGAGTTAAACCGAAGCATGCAACGCACGGATACTCGCTTGTTCCGCTAATTGAGGGGCGATCCACGAGCATCAGGGAGTGGGCACTCTCGGGCGTATGGGGACGCGAGGTCCACATAGCCAATGCAACTAGCACGTTCGGTAAGGCGCCAGTTGCGGCGAATAGACCACTCTCGATGTACTCCAATCGATGGTCGACGATGCCAGTACGCATTGCACCCAACCTGCATCGAATCAAGCCAGACATGCGAGCCACCCTTGTTAAAGCAGCAGGTAGCGACGTGCCTGTAATCCGACAACCATTCGACCCGAGTGACGCTCTTCCGTTCTGGGCACGCGGCGAGTTTCGTGGTGATCTGCTCTACAACCGGTTCGAGCCAGAGGCCGACGGAGGGGTGCGCCATATTTCTGGAGATGCGGAGACTAAAGAGATGACTGAACTTCTCGTTGAGGCGCTACGTGCTATCGATGCACCAGATGAGCAACTCGCCAGGTTGGGTCTCGCGTAACGCGTTTAACGGTATGGCTTTCTAGGTACCCAACTCTTTGCGAGTTCGCTAGCTTCCGGGGTGTCGAAGTGTCGCCCTCTGCCGCCGCTCGGATAGTTGGTTAGTTCGCTGAAGTAGATCTTGCCCGCTACTAAGTAAAGATCGACACGAACAAAGTCTGTCTCTTGAGCAAGCTCCTCTGAGAGTAAAACCATCTCTGCGATCTCGGGCGGGAGAACAAACTCAAAGCTCCCATCCTTCGCCCAATCAAATGGGATCTGAGTGCCGTCCCGAAGGTATGAGTTCCCGTATTTCGTTACTCCGTTGTAGCTATTGACCTGGATCCAAGCCACTTTTTGGTTAATGACCATAAACCTGTAATCAATGGGGTATTTATGGACCTCAAGATATTCCTCAACAATAAGCCGCGGCGGGATATCTAGATAAGCCCACTGCGTTGATCCTTGTGACCGCCAATAATTTCGCCCTAACCAGTGATCGCAGAGTGCGTTAAATGCTTCACGGTCAATATTCTCGCGACGGATAAATAGCACGGTTTCAAACCATTGGTGGGTTGCGAAGTTTACGGGAATGCGATGTGAAGCGTCGGCGCGATCGTGGATAACGATTACGGCGCCTGATCCGTGTGTTGGCTTGATAACACATTTCGACGGAAGCGAGTCAAGGTCGATTAGGCGAGGATCGTCAACGACAGCGAATACCTCGTTGAGTGTTTCATGCCGACCTAGGCCTGTTATATACGCTCGAACCGCATCCTTGTCGGCCATCGTGGTGAGAATCCGCCGCCTATCCCAAGCCATCTTGAAATGCATTTTCTGGTTGAAAGTCCGAGGTTTCACGATGGCGAATCGGATCTTCTTCCGTAGGGTCCAGAGCCCTGCAGATATATCCGACTCCTTTATCGCTGCACGCAGTGGGCGCGTTGCAACCAATAATCGCTTTGGTGTAATCCTGCGGAGAAGTGATGCCGCTCGCGACATCTCTGAAGACTCCTGGGTCTGTGGCAAGTCTTGAGAACCTGCCCTGTCGACGCTCTCTATAGGCACAAGTCAAGAAAGTATCAGGATAAATTGCCCCGCTGACCGCCTCAGTCTCTATGCGAGTGCGAGAATGAGAAACTTATGGCCCGCAGCTACCGAAGAATCGTTCTCCCTCTCTTGGCAGGGGGGGCAGCACTCGCTGTTTGTCTGCTGGCGCTCCCTCCAGCCTTCTCGATCTTCGCTAACGGCGTTCGATTCAATGGAGTTGTAGGCAATGAGATGTCACAACTCTCAGAGCGAACCGTTATCTATGACAGCAGAGGCCAGGTAATTGGGAGACTCGGCTTAGAGGACAGATCATCAGTGCCGCTCTCTGACGTTGCTCCGGTAATGGTAGAGGCGCTTCTCACGACAGAGGATCGCGATTTCTACGGCAACGCTGGCGTTGATCTTCATGCTGTAGCTCGTGCATTTTTTAAGAACGTCAACTCAGGTTCGGTTAAGGAGGGTGGGTCGACTCTTACTCAGCAATTAGTCAAGAATCGATTTTTTACCGCACCTCAGCGCACACTCTCTCGCAAAGTTCGTGAAGCAATGCTCTCGCTAAGACTCGACTCTGAATGGCCAAAGAACCGGATACTCAGCGAGTACCTAAATACTGTTTATTTTGGTCAAGGCTCCTACGGCATTCAGGCTGCATCAGAGCGATTCTTCCAGACTGTTCCTCAGGAACTCAATCTTGCGCAGGCGGCGCTGTTAGCAGGGTCAATTCGCGATCCAGAGGGAAATAATCCTTTTACCAACCCGAAGGGAGCGTTAGCGCGACGTTCAGAGGTTCTTGGCCAGATGTATGAAGTTGGGGCGATTAGTAAGAGCGAGCGAGCCTTTGCAGAGGCATCGGCGCTACCTGAGCAGCGCCCGCAGAACGACCTTCGCCCAGATAATTATTATGTTGAAGAGGTGCAGCGCCGACTCCTAAATGATCCGCGCCTAGCGGATACTCGCGAGGAGCGCTACAACCTTGTTTTTAGAGGCGGCCTTCAAGTTGAGACTCCCTATGACCAGAGCATGCAGGCGAAGGCTCAGAGCGCTGTAAATAAGACAATTCCAACATCACAGTTCACTGCCGCGATGGCAGTTATGGATCCATCGAATGGTGAAGTAAAAGCACTAGTAGCGGGACCAGGTTTTGAACGCTCCCAGTTCAATCTCGCGACACAGGGTGCTCGCCAACCGGGCTCCACCTTCAAGGCGATAACGCTTGCCGCTGCCCTTGAGAATGGTTATTCGGTAAATGACTCAATCAACGGCACGAGTCCGTGCACTGTCAAGATTGATGGCTTTGCTCCGTGGACAACTCGAAATGCTGAGAGCGGGGGAGGGGTCTTAAACCTCCGCTCCGCCACCGAGGAGTCCGTCAACTGTGCTTTTGCACGTTTGATAGCGGCTATAGGTCCCAAGAAGGTCTCAGAGATGGCGAGACGCTTGGGCGTCACCCATGAGGTACCTGCTTACCCATCGATCACTCTTGGCACCATCGGTGTAAGCCCGTTGGAGATGGCGACTGTCTACTCCACTCTGGCCGCTGAGGGCATTAAGCACGACCCGGTCTTTATCACCAAGTTGAAAGATCGCGATGGCCGTATCATTTTCGTGGATAAGGAAGGCGGAAAGCGTGTCCTCTCTGCTGAGGTGGCGCGCACGGAGACCTCAGTGCTTCAGGGTGTAATTCGCTCAGGGACTGGTACTAGGGCGCGATTGGCTCCTGGTGACCGGGCCGTTGGCAAGGGCAAGGTTGAGAGATTCTCCGCGGGCAAGACCGGTACTACGGACGACAAGACCAATGCTTGGTTCGTTGGTTATACCCCAGAGCTAGTTGCAGCAGTTTGGATGGGTGACCCTGCTGCGTATACCCCCATGAAGAATGTGGGGAGCATTGGAGCAGTCTTTGGCGGAACCTATCCAGCAATGGTCTGGAAAGCCTTTATGGACGCTGCATTAAAAGGAAGAGTGGTCAGAGAGTTCGCTAAACCAAACGAGAAGCTGTGGCCAGCCGCCTCCTCGATCACAGAGGCCGGGCGCGGGGCAAACCTCCCAATCGACCCTTCAGGTGCGACCGGACCTAGCGGACCTAGTGGTCCCGAAGGCCCGAGTGGAGGGCCTAATACGAGTACATCTACGACCTCTAGCCCGACGACAAGCTCCATTCCGTCCTCAACCTCTACGATCCCTCCACCTCTATGAGGTCTCGAGCGAGCAGGGCCAATCGATACTTAATGGCCATGCCGGTAGGATCGTGCTCGTGACTGATCTTGATCATCTTGTAGTTGTCCAGGAACACGATTTATCTCTTGATCGTCTGCGAAGGCAGCGCGCAACCCTTCCGGCTCGCAGTGATTTGGCAAACGCTGAGTCCGCAATCGACGCTATTACGCCAGGCCTTATTGAGCTCACCTCACAAAGAGATGTGGTGGCACGCGATGCGCACAGGCTCGATGATGAAGTTGCATCCGTTCGCGAGAAGTCAGTAGCAGCTGATAAGTCTCTCTACTCTGGCAAAGTCACAGCAATCAAAGAGCTTCAGGCGCTTCAAACTGAGATCGATCAACTAGCAGCGCGTCAAGGAGTTCTTGAAGATCGCGAGCTCGAGTTAATGCAGACGCTAGAGACTCTCGAGGCGGAGGTAGCGGCTCTCGAGGCGCAGATCCAAGTGCATAGTGATGCCGCAGCTCGCGCTCGTGTCGAGATCGCATCCGGCGAGGCAGATCTAGATGCGCAGATCGCTGTTGTCGTCGAGGCGCGCAACTCAGAGGCGTATGGCTTGCCCGACGCTCTTCTAGCTACCTATGAACTAGTCCGAGGGCGCGCTAACGGGGTAGGTGTAGCAAGGCTGGTCGGTAACACCTGTCAGGGTTGTCGTTTGAGTATTCCCGCGAACGAGATTGACCGGATCAAGCGCGGCATTCCAGGCGAGTCATGTTGTGACAATTGTGGAGCAATTCTCGTCCCGTGAGCAGCGATCTATCTCTCTTCGATATTCCCGAGTTGCACGTACCCAGTGTGACCGTGTTCTGCGATGGCGGATCTCGCGGTAACCCCGGGCCTGCTGCCATCGGTGCCGTGGTCCTCGATACTCGCAGTGATCCAGCTCAGTTGCTCGACTCTGTAAGTGAGCGCATAGGAGTTGCTACAAACAATGTTGCAGAGTACAAGGCACTAATCGCTGGGCTGCGCGCCGCACAGAAATTTACTCCGATAGAGGTCAAGGTAAGAGCAGACTCCGAGCTTCTCATTCGGCAACTTGAAGGCCGCTACCGAGTGAAGAACGCTGGCCTTCAACCTCTGCACCGCGAAGCATCGTCTCTCCTCTTGACCTTTCCAAAATTCGAACTTCGCCATGTCCGGCGCGAGTTCAATACCGAGGCTGATGCGCTTGTAAATGCTGCACTTGATGCACCAGTGGACGCATCGGAGTAGAAGTTGTTTTTTTGGTATGTCGGGGTATCTGTAGTTCTTGTCTACCGGGTATTTAGCTCCAGCGGGCTCGATTATCGACTTGTTGCAGCGGGTGCGCTACTTCCGCTCCTTGTAGATGCTCCACTTGGGCACATGGCCTACGGACACGCGTTGATTGTCGGAATCTGTCTGCTGACATTGGTGATGGTCGGTACGATCGGAAGGCCACGCTTGCTGCGCCGCCAGCTTCTCTGCTTGCCTATAGGCGTGCTCTGCGGCCTCGTCCTCTCTGGCGCTTTTCTGCACGATCAAGTATTTCTTTGGCCGTTAGTCGGGGGAGGTTTCGGTGACGTTGCACTAATCCCACCGCTCACGCTCCTCGTCCTCTCTGAGGGTATTGGTATTGCCTGTCTCGGCTGGATGTGGGGTCGATTTGGATTAGGAGACTCTGAACGAAGATCGTTGTTCTTAAGGTCTGGCCGACTTAGTGAGGTGTCGCGTTGATTCTGCTAATCCGCCATGGTCAAACTGCGGCGAATCGTGATGCGCTGCTTGTAGGTCGAATAGATCCTCCGCTTACCGAACTCGGCGAGGCTCAGGCGCAGCGGTTAGGGGCGAGACTCCAAGGGAGTAATCCTTCTTTTATTCTCAGTAGTCCGCTCTCTAGGGCTCGCCAAACTGCCGAAGCGATTGCAGCCTCAACCGGTTTGACAGTAAAGAGAGAGGATCGTCTCATCGAGATGAATTACGGCGAGTGGGACGGTATGCCGATAGCCGATGTTCCGATCGATGTGTGGAGACAGTGGCGTTCAGACCCAGATTTCAAACCCCCAGGTGGCGAGAGTCTTCACGATGTATCTAGTCGAGTCGGATCGCTTATGGGGGAGTTATTGCTGAGCGACGACCTTGCGATTGTGGTGTCACATGTCTCGCCAATCAAGGCAGCCCTCACGTGGGCTCTCGGTGCTCCGGACCAAATGGTTTGGCGCATGTTTATTGACGTGGCATCGATATCAAGTATCGGTATGCGTCAAGGCGCGCCCTGCATGCTCGGCTTCAACGAGACAGCGCATCTTAGGTAAAACGCGCCAAAGTTAATTTGCAGTTACAGGAATGCTCGTCCGCTGCGGCTTCGCAGGTAAGGCGTGTGCACCAGTTGCGTCAATCACGAAACGCCCCTCGCCAGGTCCGTCAGCTACTGGCATGCCTAATGCCTCGAGAAGCGCATGGTCTTCTTCTGGAGAACGACCACCGGTGGTTAGGTAGTTCCCAACGATAAGTGCGTTGGCCCCTGCGAGAAGCCCCATTCCTTGAAGCTCACCAAGGACTCGTTCGCGACCACCAGCAAGACGTAGCCATGCAGAGGGGAGAACGAGGCGGAATAACGCAATCGCCTGTAGTGCCTCACGCGGGGAGAGCATGGTGTAATCCTCAAGTGGAGTACCTGGGCGAGGGTCAAGCAGGTTGATTGGAACCTCACATGGGTCGAGTTCCGCTAACTCGAAAGCAAACTCAACTCGCTCTTCGAGTGTCTCGCCCATCCCTAGGATGCCTCCACAGCAAAGCTCCATGCCGGCAGCAATTGCGCGCTTGGCGGTATCGACGCGATCGTCGTATGAGTGCGTGGTGCAGACCTCGGGGAATCTTGATCTTGGTGCCTCGAGATTGTGGTTATAGCGGCGCACTCCAGCATCGGCGAGACGCTTGGCCTGCTCGTCAGTTAGTAATCCAAGTGAGCATGCAACCTCAAGGCCAGTCTCCTCGTGTACGGCGTTAACCGCAGCGATCACTTTGTCTAAAAGTCGCTCTGAGGGTCCGCGCACCGCAACAACTATGCAGAACTGTGTCGCTCCAGCAGCCTTTGTAGCGTGGGCTGCCTCTAGCACCTCAGCTAAATCGAGGAATGCGTATACATCCACTCCGGTATCGAACTTGACGGATTGCGAGCAGAACGCGCAGTCCTCAGGGCATGCTCCAGACTTGGCGTTTATGAGGCTCTCTAACTCAACCGTGTCGCCGCAGTACTGCAGCCTCACGCGATGGGCAAGGCCAACAAGGTCGGGGACTAGCTCTAGGGGTTCGTTTGCCACCGCCATTACCTCAGCACGGGTGAGCGGGCGTCGCTCAACGAGAAGTGCGTGCTCTGCGACCGCTAGGGCTTGAGAAGGCAAGGTATCGCTCCTGGTGTTCTGGTATTTATGGATTATGTGTGGACGAGTCAAAATTCTTCGGGCGGGGCCTTGCTTCAAAGGGCAGTAGTGCAGAGTGCCTTCAAAACTCGTGCCGGAACTCTACTAAAGCGCCCCGATTCCGCATTATCGCTTGGATGACCAACCTGACATTAGGTCATCGGTTGGGCAAATATAGGGGTTGCGACAGTGATTTTTAATCGAGGTTGGTTCAGTACACATCTAGATCAGCCCTAAACTGCGAGACCATGGCACAGAAGAAAATTACTTCGAATACGAGTAGCGGAGGCAGGGCCCAACAGCGGCTACGAATCGCAGCGTTATTGCTCGGGATCGGTGGCTTGGTGCTCTCGGTATTTCTCGGTATATACGTCTCTGGTTTAGGGCAAACCGGTAAAAGCTTTCTCGGCGAGCCAACTGACTTGATTAATTTCACATCACAAGGAGTAAAATTACCGACAGGGCAATACGAGGCTTTCAACTGGTTTATTTTTCTACTCGCCTACGCACCGTTCCTTATCTCGAGTGCGATCCTCTTCTCTGGGGCTGAGGTCTGTGGTGCTGTTGCACGCCGAACTCGCACGCGTTCGTCATCGAGTTCATCTGAGTCAGATGGCGGGCCGGGGCTTTAAGGTGCATTCTCTGATTGCATAAGCAATCGGGATCCAAATACAAATACCCGTCCCAGCAGAATTAGCCGAAGCATTCAATAATGAGCATTACAGGATTCTTAATAATTGGATATGTCATCGGCATCCCGCTCGGTGCGTTGACTATCTACGATATTGGCCGCCTTAAACGCAGAGCCTTTCGCATCTCGGGTCACCGCAAGATGAGATGGCTTGGATCGGCAATCGCAGGGCTAATTACCGGGTGGGGAGCTCTAATAGTTGGAGTCTTCTGGCTCTTGGGTAATGCCCGCCACGATGCAATCGATGTATTAGAGAACCAACACCGCGCATAAAGCGCCCTTCGTTCGGGCTGGTTAGCGTTCGTTAGATGCGGGCATTTTGGCTACTGAGCTAAACGAGTCAAGCTCCTGCCAAGAATCAAGGAGTCTTGTAGCTGCTGCGGTCAGTAATGCGATGATCCCGGAGTCCCGTAGTTGCTTCATGCCGGCCTATCGGCTCGAAAACTTTACTCCTGTAGAGAAAAAAACTGCCCCGACTAACTAGCGAGGCGCTAGCACAGTCGGGGCAGTTGGAAATGCGTGATCAGTCTCGCGAGACTGAGTGAAACTACTTCGCCATCGTGCCTTCCCAGAAGAGGGCGTCGCCGATTTCGTTCGAGGTGCGGTGAATGCGACCCTCGAGGTGAGTGGCTACCCACTCTGCTGCAGCGCGTGTTGCCGCCTCTGCCTCTTCGTGCGTCTCCCATGCTGTGATGCCGACGACGGTAATCGCGTCAATCTCAAGGAGCGAGTAGGCCTGAAAGCCTGGCATGGAGCGGTAGATGTCAAGGATGCCGCCGGGCCCGGTGGCCACTTCTGCTACCTCCTTGGAGGTTCCCTTCAAGACGTCATACTTTGCAATTCGTAGGTGATTCATGCTGTCCCTTTGTGTTTGGATACTGGGTAGTTTCTCCCGGGACCTTACCTGTAGGGCTGTGGATCCGTCAGATCGTGAATCATTGCCGCGCGTCATCTTGGGCGTCATTCAACGGGCGAAGAATCGTCTGAGGATCATTGGGCACATGAATGTTGAGTACCTGAATATTTAGTACCTGAATATCTAGTACCTGAATGTTGAGTATCGTGTGGGCTCGCGCAGCCTAGAGAGAGAGTTCTTGTGGATTTCAGGGGATTTGAAGTACCTACGAAGGCCGAATTGCTTAGTGCAGGCCTCGCCTGTTTCAGCCTCGCGAATGTGAGCCGTTAAATGCCTCATCCGCTTACCCTGGTCGGCACCTATGGGTCTCCGTACTCGCTAAAGATGCGTGCGGTGCTGCGGTATCGCCAGATTCCGTTTACATGGGTGATTCAGGGAACAGCCGATGAGCAGGGCATTCCGAGGCCCAAAGTAGCGATCATCCCGGTGCTCGGGTTTCCAGATGACGCCGGCGACGTCACTGAAGTGATGGTTGACTCGACTCCTCAGATCGCTCGCCTTGAGACAATGTTTAGGGAGCGCAGCCTCAAGCCAACAGATGCAGGCCTTCACTTCTTGGACCTGCTCATTGAGGACTATGCCGACGAGTGGGTCACCAAGATGATGTACCACTATCGCTGGGCCCCTCGAGAATCCGTAGAGCGCGCGCGCAAGTTGCTGCCGGTATGGCCTGGGCTACACGCGACCGACGAACGCCTTGAGCGAATGGGGGAGTACATCGTTGATCGTCAGGTGGGTAGGCGCGCTCTCGTTGGAAGTACAGATACCAATGCTCCAATTATTGAGTCGAGTTATATACGCCTGCTCGAGATTCTGCATAGCCACCTTGAAGGCAACGACTTTCTTCTTGGCAATCGCCCCGGGAGCTCGGACTTTGGCCTCTACGGACAATTGAGCCAACTTGTAATTATTGAGCCGCCATCGACCGACCTCTGCATATCGCATGGGCCCCGTGTGTACTCATGGATCAATCGTGTTGACGACCTCGCGTGGTGGAGAGTTGAGGGCGACTCTGGTTGGTATGGCCGTAGTTCTCTTCCGTTGGAGACGCTCGCTCCGCTCTTCAACGAGATCGGATCAACGTACGCGCCTTTCATGCTTGCTAATGAAGCAGCGCTCAAAGCTGGAGCGGAGGAGGTCGTCTGCGAGATCAGGGGAGCGGAGTATCGCCAAGGGGCATTCGCATATCAAGGCAAGACCATTGGGTGGATACGAGACGCGTACTTAGGCTTAAGTGCTGACGATCGAGAGTGGGTTGACGGAATTCTTGCCGGGAGCGGCTGCGAGTCGCTATTCGCATGACCGCGCTCTTGGGTGCAGTGGGAAGCAATCCGTGAGTCAATCACCTGAAATATCGCCTGAAACATCCCCTGAAATGCTGCTTCAGTTGGAAGAGCCAGTTGTGTTATTCGGGCATTGGATCTGCCCGTTCTCCGTGCGCGTCGAGTTTGCACTCGCTCAACTTGGGATTTCGTACGAAGTTGTAGATGTTCCCCCGAGTGCGGTGCGCCCCAAAGACTTCGTTGTTCCCGAAGAGTTCCAAGCGAACTCTCCACGCGCTGAGATCCCCATGATCCGAGAGGGCGGCCGTTACCTCGCTGACTCAATTCCGATTCTTGAACGCCTCTACTCTGCGGTGGGCGCTCTCTCAGGCGCTGCACTCGAAGAAGCGCGTTGGGTAGATCAAAATATCTTTCCTCAGATGATCGCAATTTATTACGGGGTCAATCCGGAGAGCATCAGGTGCGCTAGCGATCGACTTGTGGATGCACTAACGGAATTAGCAACAAAGCTCGCGTCAACAGGGTGGCTGGTAGGGGATGGAGCCTCAATAGCGGAGGCCGCACTCATTCCCTTCTACGTGAGGTTGGATGGATTGCGCACCCTCGGTTTTGAGGGAGAGATGCCGAGTTTGGTAGAGGATCATGCTGCTCGCTGCCTCGCTCTTCCGGGCGGAGTTGCGGTTCGCTGGAGTGCTGAACAGCAGAGTGAATTCTCTGGAAGGTTTCACAAATATCGCGAGTTGAGGAACAGTGCTGAATAGTGCAGAGGTGTTTCATGTTGGTTAACGGACATGAGCTAAGGGCTTGGGCGAGTCTCGCTGGAGCAGATTTAACAGGCGAATCGCTCACCGGTTTGAACCTCACACGAATCGACCTCGAGGGCGCTCAATTGTCAGGGGTAGACCTAAGTGGCTCAGATTTAACCGCTGCAACACTGCGCGGAGCGCAAATGGATAATGCGAACCTAAGTGGAGCGACACTGAAGGCTGCTAGCTTGAAGTCCGCATCGCTGCGAAGCGCATCCCTTGTCGGAGCGGATCTCTCAGATGCGCACCTCTGCAACTCTGACTGCACCGGTGCAGATTTTACGAATGCTCTGTTGGTTGAGGCCGATCTCGTCTCGGTCGATCTAACCGATGCTGACCTAACTGGTGCCGATCTAAGAGCTGCATTTCTCGTGAACGCGATTCTTGA
>JBAWWI010000024.1:0-26194 GCA_037146835.1 Actinomycetes bacterium
TATGCACGCCGAGTCTCAGGTGGTCCGAATACAAGTAGGGCCATTTGTGTCTAATCCTTCGATAGGTCAATCTGAATACTGCTGGATATGAATATTTAGCCACGTTACTTGCACTCGCCCTGACCAGCACAGGACAGACTTATGAACTAAAGCCTGAACTCATTATTGACTTAGACGATGGGCATGGCGATGCGGTACTTCGTCGTAGAAGTGCTCAACGCTCTCGACTGTGAATAGTGGTGATAACCAGTTCTGCCTAGGTCTATTAGCGTCGAACCGCTACGCGAAAAAACTTATCGGGGTCTTGATTCAGTACCAGCAGCAGATTGGTCCAGATATCCGGCAGTGGAAGAGTCTTATGGTTCACCGGAAGAACGCAGAGAATCTGTTTTTCATACGGTTTCTCTCTTGGTCTGAACTCGAGATTGTAGAGCCTTCCTAATCGGATCCTTCCTCTCGCCGTCTCTACCCAGAACCCACTGTGGTGAACATAATCTTCTCGTTGAAATGGATTGAGTAGTGACAGGAGCAACTCGCGAGCACGCTCATGAGCAGTTCGACGCGCAGCTACCCTCTCCATGCTCGATTCTGAGGGCCATATGGTTCTGACCGGTAGCGTCGAAGTGAAGATTGTTGTTCGAGGGCGCCTTCGAGTGCGAGTACGCGCCGGTGTTCGCGTTATCCAAGTGACCCCTTCGACGGGGTGTGGCCGAATCTCTGCACGACCTGATACAACAATCGAGCCATCTGGATAGACGTGCAGTTCTCTCCCGTCGGGGAGTGGCTCAACCTCGTACAGAATTGATGGTGCTTCGAGCGTTACTGTCATCCGCCTACGACAGCGCGTACCCAGACGATCTCCTCAGCCTCTGCATCAAATGCTTTTATGAGCGTTGTCTCCGATGCGGGTGCGCCGGCGGGCCTTGCAAATGCCATCCGGCGTTCCATCGAGAGGGACCTAAAAATTCTCTCGGCCTCTACGAGCGTCTCAGGATCATCAACTGACCACTGCACGACGGTGTCTCCGGTTTCATCCAGAATTCGCATAATTCCCATTAAAATCTCTTCTCTAAAAACTAGGGAGCCTCGGTTACGGAGACATAGTCGAACATACATTCGCCCATTAGTCAACCCCCAAAAATGCCCCTAGACCCAATGGGTAAGACTGTGGTCATGAAGCCTGACTTGATTATTGACTGCGACCCAGGGCATGACGATGCGATTGCGATCTGCGTCGGAGCGAATCGAGGGCACTTAATAGGGGTTACCACCGTCGCCGGCAATGTCTCTCTCGAGCACACAACCAACAACGCGCTCGCTGTCGTACAGATGCTCGGGATCGATGTTGAGGTCCACTCTGGTGCCGCTGGCCCGATCAATGGTGAGGCTGGGCGCTTTGCATCGTTTGTTCACGGAGAGAACGGACTTGTTGGCGCTACTTTGCCAGAGATTACGAAACAGGTCTCATCAACAGATGCTCCAAGTTACATACTCGAGGCAACTGCTAGTAACCCAGGGGCCTGGCTTGTAGGGGTGGGTCCTCTAACAAATATTGCGACTGCTCTACAGCGAGACCCAGCGCTCATTGACCGAATCTCTGGTATCTCAATTATGGGTGGGGGCACCTACGGAAATATCAGCGCAGCCGCAGAGTTCAACATTAATTTTGATCCAGAGGCCGCAGAGATTGTCTTCAATAGCGGTGCGCGCATAGTGCAGTGTGGCTTAGATGTGACACACCAATTACTCGTGACCGATTCTCTAGTAGATGAGACCGCGAATATTGGGAATGGATTTGGGCGCTTTAGCAATGGCTTGCTCGCTGGTTATCTTGAGAACATTCGCCTTCTGACCGGCGAGAGCCTTGAGGCTGTCCTCTACGACCCCTGCGCAGTTCTAGCGATTACTGACCCAGAGATATTCGAGTTTGCCGATTGTTACGTGTCAGTTGAGACACGCGGTGAGCACACGCGCGGAATGACTCTTGTGGATCAGCGCTCGTGGATGCGCGGCGGGCCAGTAAAATGGGCCGAGACGATCGATGCAGAACGTGCGACAGAGTTGATTCTCGACTCTATTACTGCTGCTCCCTAACCAAGGCCTCTACTTCTGAGCGTGTTGGGAGCGAGGAACGTGCGCCGATCCCACGCGTAGCTAGCGCGCCAGCAGCACCCGCGAAGATGGGATCATCACTAACTGCAAGCGCCGCGCAGAACGCGTCACCAGCACCGGTTGTATCTAGAACCTCTACCGAGAACGCCTTGAACTCTTCATGCGAGCCATCTTTCCCATTGCGCCGCGCCCCGTTCGCTCCAAGGGTCACCACCACATCGCCCGCCCCGCGCTCTAGTAGGGGCAAGGCTCCACCATAAGCCTCGCACTCCGATTCGTTTACAACAATCGTGGTCGAGTTCAGAACCCACGATGAATCTGTGAGGTCAATCGGGCTTGGGTTGCAGATAGTGCGCAGCGAGCGATCGCGCCCGATTCCAAGTGCATGCGAGGCAGCCGCGACGCCGATCTCGAAACCCACAACGAGAATCTCCGGTCGTAGAGCCTCTATCGCCTCTTCAATGTGCTCGCGAGTTACGTGCCGGTTTGCGCCTGGCGCAACTGCAATCGTGTTCTCGCCATTTGAATCGATATTGATAAGCGCAGTACCGGTAGCGGCGCCATCAACAATGCGCATGAAAGTTGCATCGACTCCATTGGCAACAAGATCGTGCCTGATCTCGTCTCCGTATGCGTCGTTACCAACGCAGCCCACAAACGAGACATGCGCACCGAGGCGCGCTGCGGCGCTTGCTTGGTTAGCGCCCTTGCCCCCGAGTGAGGAGAAGAACTCACCTCCACTAACAGTCTCTCCTGCAGCCGGAAGGTGTGGCCCTTGCCAGATCAAATCCATGTTGGCTGAGCCAACAACACAAATACGAGGAGAATCCATCTGCGCAGACTATGCCGATGGGCGCTTTCTTCGTGCTGATGGGGCTGGTCCTAGCGGTGACCACCTGCTACTCCCTAGAGCGTTACGTTGCCGTAATTATCTTTAGAGTCGATTGGGGGCTAGGTAGTAAGCCGCTCGTCCCCGAATACGCTGCGGTAATGCTGTGGGACCCTGCTCCGAGCACGGTTAGGAATGTGACGACTGGTCGAGTCACAGCGCTTGTACCGATCGCAATACCGTTGTCAAAAAAGGTGACGGTTCCAGATTGAATTTTCCCATGGCCAGGGGAAGCAATGCGCACAATCGCCCTGAATGTCGTTGCCACACCTGCATGAGCCTTGGCGGAGCCGCTAACAGTTGTTGTTGTATGAGGTGCAGAGACAGTAACTATTCGTGCACTCGAGTCGACAGGGGTTGCGGTCGTCGTAGCGAGATACTGAGCAAGAATCCCGTGCGTACCGAGTGCAAGTTTCTTGGTCAAAAGTGTGGCAACTCCACCCACGACGTTTTTCGTTGCGAGCAAGTTGGCTCCATCGTAGAACCGGACTTTTCCAACAATTGAGAGAGACGGCAGTGTGGCACTTGAGATGTCTGCGGTCAGAGTCACTCCCTGGCCTGCAACCGGTGCGCTCGGGCTACTCGACGTGTCAACATTGACTGCGGCTACAGCAAGCGAAACAGGTAACGACTCGACAGTCCCCGCGGCATTTGTGAAGACTGCTTTGAAGGTGCTTCCATCCTGAGCGCTACTTGCAACGCCACTGAAGCTCGCTGCGGTCTCACCATCAAGGTTCTCCCAGGTGACTCCACCGTTGGTTGACTCCTGCCACTGAATGCTCGGAGCTGGGTCGCCTCCGGCTGTCGCAGTGAAGGCAAAGTCAGAGCCAGTTAGGGCATCTTGATCTTTTGGCTCTGAGGTGATGTAAGGAGGGGTGCCTGCAACATTCGGTGCCCCTGCGCCGCTTACGGTCACGTCTTCGGTATCGACTCCGCTAAGAGTTCCGTTTGAGACCGTCAAGGTAACTAGGTAATCCCCACCGTATTCATATACGTGCTGCGCAAGTGCAGTTTTGTCAGGGAGAGCGTTGCCATTTGACGTCGTTCCGTCACCCCATGCGAGTGAGTAGGTAAGTGGAAGGTTGTTTGGGTCTGTCCCCTCAATCGAAGCTGTTACGGGCAAGGGAGATGCGCCTGAGTCCGGCGTGATCCCGAGGTCAGCGATTGGGTTCTCGTTACTCACGAGCGAACCAGCCTGGATAAAAACGGCAGAGTCGTAGATCCCATCGGATGCATCTGCGATCGCAAGCTTCATGTGGTTCGTAACGCCCGGTGTTACCGGTGCCTGACAAGACATGACTGAGGTATGGCCATCGAGCTCGAGGTCGACAGCTGAGGGTCCGCCAAGTGGGTCCGCATAGTTGGCATGGAAGAGATCTGGTCGCATCGAAGTTGGCATCGGCGATTGGACTGGATTCGAGTCGTTGATGTTATTGATGGCGACGGGAACAAATGGTGATGTTGGGTCTCCGGCTACCTGGCGAACGGTTGCACAGTTGACTCCGTTTATAAAGAATCCAAACGTATCGTTGAAAGCAGTCTGAACCCACTCTGGATATTCATCAGATGCAAACGAATATTGAAAAGCAACTTGATTAGCAGTGGGAGTGAAGTCAAATTCGAGCACTGACGCGTCGTAGGTGGGATAGGTCGAGAGGGCATCAAGAGTTGGATCCCCTGGCTGTCCCCATGCGGTGGAGTAGGAGTCGGAGGTATTGGGCCCAACAACATCATTTGCATTTCCGGAAGAGAGAACGATCCCTGAATTCATTCCAATGATCTTTGGATCGGTGAAAGCAAAGGTGCCTTTGGAGTCACTCGCTCCCGTGAACGCAACATTGCTTACCGAGACGCCTGCACCGACCAATGCTTGCGCTAACGCTGCGCCGGTTACTGTCGTGTCAACGTTTTGGTTTGGGTTTATTCCAGCAGCACTTCCTTGACCACCTGAAGCAGCCATAAACCCTGCGCTCATTAAGGTCAACGCAGTAAACGTGGCGAGCATTCTGTTAGGCGCGATTCGCATGATGACCTCCTAGGTCGGGGACATCATGACCTATTTCGCAATGCTGATGCCGAGTGAAGTTGCCTCAATTACAAGCGTTTACCAAACATTGGCCATCTCTTGGATGTCCGAAATGTTCAGTTTCGCTATCTGGCCTTTGAGGTGACTACGCCGTTAGAGAGCGTCACCCTGAAGGCGTCGCCGCTGCCCACATCTGGAAAGAACACAGTGCCGGTAACGATCGAGATAGCGCAGCCAGTTGCAGATGTAACTGCGGCGCTACTCATGCCAACCTGCACGGCGTTATATCTCGCGGTAGTTGCACCACACCCGGCAGGAGGTCGAGTCGTGGTGGTTACCGGAGCAACGGTGGTGGTCGTTGTTGTCTGTCGCGGGGTAGTTGTCGTCGTGGGAGCGGTCACCGTCGTCGGTTGAGGCGTGCTCTGATTTTCATCAGCGACGACCTGTGCCGGGGCTACTTCGGCGCTTGCAGTTGTACTAGATGGCTTGCGCGGAGTCGACTGCTCTGATTTCGAAACCTGCGAATTATTAGCGGGGTCCGCAGCCGCGGCCAGAGGTTCCTGGCCGACGGGGCTTGCTGGCGAGGGCGCAGCAGTAACGGAGGCTATGAATGGAGCAGCTGAGACCAAGACGAAGTTCGCTGCGAATGCAGCAGTTAAAGAGCTGATTGCGATCGCTGCTGCGATCGCTCCAGTCTTGCGTGTACTTTTCTTGATGTTCATCGGCACTCCTAAGAGAGTGAGGTTGGCGTAACCCCCAGTGGGGGTCGTGCACCTGATATTGGAACCTTATTACTAGTCGTCTCCGCCTTCTTCTTCATAGTGATGCTCTCCGCCGCCCTGTCCTTGGTGACTCGACTCCACATATGGAGCTCGCGTTGTTGGAGTCACTATGGGCGGAATTGTCGTGCTTGGCGGCTCCACTACAGCATGATCGGCTTCAGGTGTTTCGCCAAGATTTGAAGCCTTACCTTGACTTGGCTCCACTACCTCAGGGGAGGGTGCCGGTACTTCAGGAATAACTACATCTACTACAGGGGTCGAGGGGGTGCTCTCACCACTTGCTGAAAGGTCAACGAGTGAAGCGTTCCCTGGAGCTGCTACCGCGCCGAACACAACCGGTGCGGTAGCGGGTAGCACGACGTTTGCTGCAACTGCAGCACCGCCTGCACTGATTGCTAAAGCAGCTCCAGTTGCCAAGGCCTTTGCTGTGAGAAATTTGAGACTCATATCGACTCCTTAATCGTTAAACGCGTTGCTTAGTAAGAACCTGAAGGGCCAGAGGGGCCTGCTGGGATATAGGGAGCAGGGATTGGATACCAGATACCACTTGATCCCTCAATGCCGGTTGGGCCACTCGGTGCGGGAGGTGCAGTAGGCGCAGGAGGTGCTGGAGGTGGAGGAGTGTCACCACCGTGGTGACCTGAGCGGGGCTCCGGTGCTTTGCCGTGATGATCGTCGCTTCCTGTCGGGCCAGCTACTCCACTAGCTCCAGTCGTGTCGGACTCATGGTGGTCTGATGAGTTGTCATCTCCTGCCTCTCCGGTGACCCCTGTTACTCCAGACGGGTCAACTTGTGGTGCGCTTATCGTCTCGCAGTAATCCGCGACGTTTGCGCTCGACTCTGTTGCGTGCTCACGAAGGCGATCGAATGCCTCGGCGCCGATCTTTGCGCCACGCTCAGCTCCACGCCCTGAGACGAGTGCATGACACAGAGCGCGATCGGCTTGATGATCAGAGGGAGGTCCGGTAGTGCCAGTTACTCCGCTCGCTCCAGAGAAGTTGTGCTCACCGGTTACACCTGAGACGCCCGAGGAGCCGGCGTGGTTATCTGCGTGCGACTCTCCATCAGGGAGGTGAATCCCAATCTGGCTAGTAGCGGATGCAACTGCGTTCTGTACCGGTGCGGGAAGGGTTCCGGTCGCCGCAAGCGCCACGCCGCTTACGCCGATGGTTGCTGTTGCGAAGAGTGCCTTGGCGGTAAGAATCTTGAAAATCACTTGGGTTCCTTAGGAGTATGGAGGGATGCTTTTCCCGTCCAACTCCTATCGGAGCCCGTCGTCAGATTTCTTTAGCCGCGCGCAGCGAGTTGGCTAAGTCTTAACCAAGCAGGGTGCACTAGAGAGGTTCTATAGGTCTTTAGACCCAGAGCTCTCAGCAACTGACTCTGATGGCTCTGTTGTCGCTGCTGGTTCGCTGCCACGTAACTTCGCTATCTCATCGCGCAGCCCTGGGTAGTCAGGGTCTTCGTTCAAAATCTTCTCGAGGTCTTTGCGCGCAGCTGCGTGATGATTCTGATCTATCGCTGCCTGTGCTCGTGCGAATAATGAAAGGTGTCGTATCTCAACTGATCGTTGCTTCGATCGCAGAGCATCTGCAAAAGCCTCTCGCGCTGCATCGAAGAAACCCTGCTCCCTAAAAGCAATTCCTCGATAGGTAAGCATGAGAGCGGAGAAATCGTCCGTGTTCTCTATGCCTGTTGTAAGAGTGATGATGTCATCCCAGCGCTCCATCGAGACGAAGAGTTCAGCTTTTGAGAGTGTGACAAATGAGTTGACCGGCTCACTCTCAAGATACTTAGCGGCATCATCAAAACGCTTCTGCTCTTGGAGATTCTCAATGTAAAGGAGGACTAGAAGCACGCGGCTCAACGGCAGAGAGACACTTAATTGTGGAGTAACTCCAAGTGAGCACGCGACGCTTGCTGCATATTTAGAGATGAAAGGGTCATCCTCTGGCAGGCCAAGTGATAGTGCTGCGATTAGGTGCAGTTCGCTCTCGCGGCTCGATGCTGCATCGCCACCAACGACCATCATCGATGCAAACGTATGGGCTGCTAGGGCTACGCGAGGCTCCGACTTTGCTAGTTCCTCTACCTCGGCCAAGTTGGATGAAAGAAGAGCAGCGTGTAGGCGCTTCTCGGCGCCACTCGCAAATAGACCTGGTTTCTTAGCTCGGAGAGCGGTCGCAAACATCTCGACCGGAGTGCCACTAGCGATGGGCGCTGCTACGTCCTCGAAGGTGTCATTCGCCGCTGCTGCATGCGCGCGTGGAGAGCTAGCCGATCGTGACCTCGTGTAAGGGACTCCGCCTGAGCCCTTCTGATAGTACATACCTGTACCCGGGATACCAGCAGATGCAGTGCGCCGACCGCGAGAGTTGACCGTGTAATGGAATGGCCCCTTACCGAATGTGAGCCCCACTGATCGCTTGTTAAGGCGAAATTTCACGCCTGGGATCACACCGAAGGATCTATTTACTCTGAACGCCATTACCGAACTCTCCTCAAATTGCGCTACCTACTAATTGCCCTGCCCATTAGTTGTGTTACCTATTACTAGTCGTCTTGTCGATGCTCAACGCTCGATGGGTCTAATCCGAGTAAGTCAATTGTTGTAGCTCCGTCCTCAAGGGCCTCAAGCCACTGAGCCTCTGCAGCAGCGCGCGCACTCGAGTTTCGAATAACAATCTCAATGTCCTGCTCCTTCACGACCACAACTCCGTCTGAGTCGCCGACGATTATGTCTCCAGGCGAAATCTCAACGCCTCCGACCAGTACTCGTCCTCCCACCGAGCCTCCCTCAGCACGAGTGGCCGCTCGAGCTGAGACTCCGGTTGCAAAAATGGGGAAGGCAAGATTCGTCAGGGCATCGACATCACGGCAGTTGCCATCGATTACCACCCCAAGAATTCCGCGTGCGATCGCTTGGGTTGTTAGAAGCTCACCCCAGTAGCCGCGCTCGGGAGGCTCGGTAGCGCGCACGACGATCACTGACCCAGCCGGCGCTTCGGCTACAGCAACCTGGACTGAGAGATTGTCGGCCGCGCCGGCAGTAACGGTGAAAGCCCGACCGCAGACTGCTGCGCCATGCCAAATCGCATGTATCTCAGGATCGAGCAGAAGGCCTCCACTAGCGCCGATTGTTGAGACGCCGAAATGGAGGAGGTCGTAGGCAGGTAGATCGGAGGAGGTCACTTCGTAGAGTCTCGCCGCAAAACCGGTAGCCTGCCAACATGCTTGATGTCACTGCTTTAGCCGATGAAATTGGTATCACCGCACTAGCCGCCTCAGCCCGCTCGGTTACAAGAGGACTTGGGGGCGATGGCGATGCAGCCGGCCTGCTCGTGAGGCTTGTAGGCGATGATGCCCGCAATCGTCTGGCCGGTGGGGAGGAAGAGCCCAAGCTCATTATGCAGGTGGAGCCGCTCGGCACTGAGGTCTCAATAGTGATGAGAGACCGTGGCGCTCCTGTTGTAGGCCCCCCGGAGACCCTCCTGGCGCTGCTGGCCTTAGGCGTGGCCTCGAGAGTTGATGCTCGTCACGAGTTCAACGGAAATGTCATTGAAGTGCGCATCGCTTTGCCGCAGTATCACTCGATTGTTGAGGGCGCGAATATTGAAGTGCTCTCTGGCGACGTTGAACTCTCAACCGAAGAAGTTGTGATGCGCCCGCTCGCTAAGGGAGATGCCGAGGCACTCACCCAGGGGATTTATCGCTGTTACGGCTGGACCTACCCCAACCCGGATTTCTATTACCCAGATCGCATCGAGGCATCGCTAGCTGCTGGCAAGCGCATCGGGTATGTAGCGGTGAGTCCATCGGGCGAGATGGTTGCGCACTGGGGAGCCGTATGGATTGGACCATCGATCGTCGAGACCGGCGGAACATTTACTGACCCGAGGTTTCGACGCCGCGGACTTGCTGGCAAACTCGGCGACAGTTTGCTTGAGAAGTTGCGCGAGATTGGCGTGCAGGGCCGGCTTCGAGAGCCAGTGCTTACACACCCAGCTACTCAGCACATCGCGATTCAAGATGGCGCAACTTTTGTTGGAGTGCGCCTCCACGATCATGCGCCGTTTCAGCAGGTCGGTATTACAGACGGACTACTCACTAGTCGCGCGTCGCTGACAGTGGCGTACTCATCCTTACAACCCTTGGAACCAAAGACAGTATGGGTCCCATCCGCGTACGAGCCATTCCTCGCACGAATCCTCAACGGAACTGATTGGTCTCGCACAATCGGGGAGGGAGTATCGAAACAAGATTGGCCCGAGCAGAGTCGCCTTGCATCGAGTTTTGATACCGATGAGCAGGTCGGTGAGATAACAGTTGAGGTTATTGGCGCAGACCTATGCGATGTGCTCGATGCAACGATCACTCAATATCGCCACTCTGGTGCTGAGGTAATCAGAGTCAACATCCCTGCGAATGATCCTGCTCTTCCAGTAGTCGGTGCCGGGCTCCCAGAGCTGGGGCTCGGCTTCAGCGTCTACGTGCCAGGCCTCTTAGAGACGGGAGACGCTCTGATTCTTGAGTGGCTCCACGATTCGGAGATAGACACCTCGGTCTTTAATTATGCGGATGAGCGTGTCGAGACATTGACGAAAATGGTTGTTGCTCAAGCTGGAGACGTTGGGATGCTCGGGGCACGTCAGCGAAGGCGCGCTTCACGACGTGCGCAACTCTTCTCAGGTCTCGCTGGGCTCGAAGCGGAGGCACTTCGATGAGCAATCTCTCGGCGGGTGCACCACTTGAGTTAGGGGCCGCTCCTGTTGGTCGATCGAGCGGGCTTCTTATTGACGCTGCACGAGCCGATCGAATGCTTCCCTTCGAGGTCTGGTATCCAATAGAAGAATCCGCTGCGGTTACCCCATCGGTATACGAATTGCTCCCAGGTACCGGATTCACAGCCGCGGGTGCATTCGATGCGCCACCGACGCCTGGCAAATACCCACTAGTTATTTTCTCCCATGGTCGCACTGGCACACGGATTGCCTACACACTTCTCTGCGAGGCAATGGCCGCGTTGGGAACGGTAGTTGTCTCTGCTGATCACCCTGGCGACACGCTCATCGACTGGGCCTTAGAGGCTGCTTCCGATGATGAAACAAATGAGATGAGTCGCGTCGCTGACGCGCGATTGATGCTCGATGCAGCGTTCGGCACGATCCCTGGAATGCCTGACGACGTGCGCGCGGTCATCGACACGACGCGTGTAGCGGTTGGCGGACACTCGTATGGCGGTTACACGGCACTCGGAATAGCCGCAGGTGCGCACGGTGATATTGACGCACGTATTACTGCTGCGTTTGGTCTTCAGGCATATACGCGCGCGCTTACCGATGCGGATCTAGCGAGTATCTCAGTGCCAGTGCTGCTTAGCGTAGCGTCGCGCGATGTCACTACACCCGCAGACCTCGATGCGGATCGACCGTGGAGGATCATCTCAGCGCCAGATACTTGGCGTGTTGATGTCGGAGACGCTGCTCACCAAGCATGTAGCGATGTCGGGCTCTATGCAGAGTTAGCTCCTAAGGTCCCGGATCTGCCAGAGACGCTGCGCACCTACCTTGAAGAGACAGCCGCTGAGACTAGGGCTGAGGGCATGCGCGGATGGAGAGAATCTGTACGACTCCAGGCCCAGATTGTTGGCGCTTTTCTTGATGACGCTCTGCAAATTTCTTCAGATCGATCAAAGCAAACACTCGCTTCTCTTGCTAACGACGCTGAGGTCGCAGTTCAGAGACGCAATATCTAATTCTTGGCCATAAGCCTTTTGCTGCACTCATAAATACCTTGATGAGGTTTTAGAGCAGGCCTAGCTCGCTGGCTAAGAGCGACCTACGCACTTTCCCCATTGTCGTTACAGGTATTGAATCCACGTGGATGTAACGCTTCGGACGCTTATGAGGTGCGAGGTGCAGATGCGCCCACGCATCGAGGTCTGTAGTGGCGGCTGAACCGACGATTGCCGCGCAGACCATCTCCCCCCACGACTCATCTGGAATCGAGAACACAGTTACATCCTCAACTCCACTGCAGGTTTGGAGTGCTCGCTCAATCTCGAGAGGGTATGCGTTTACTCCACCGGTGATGATTAGGTCATCGCGGCGCCCGTCTATATATAGGTAACCGTCTTCGTCGAGGGTGCCAATATCAAAGACGCTAAAGGAATCATCACGCCACGCTGCTGCTGTCTTTGCCGGATCACGCCAATACTCGAAGCGCGCAAAACTCGGCACTGAGCACCATATGGTTCCGTCATCGTCCGTTGAGAGTTCGCGACCTGGGCGAGCGCGCCCAACTGTTCCTGGATGAGCAATCCATTCATCTGGTGCGCAGACGGTGAACTGCCCTTCGGTTGAGCCATAGAACTCCCAGAGGGTCTGCTCGGGGAAGGCATCTAGAGCGCGTAGCTTGAGACCATCTGGGCAGGCTGATCCCGCGTGAGCAACTCGACGAAACGACTCCAACGGAAGCGCCACACCAGAAGCATCAGAGAACGCGATGAGGCGTTGGAGATGTGCCGGCACCATGAATGCATTTGTTGGCCGGTGCTCAGAGATTGCTTCTACGAGGGTCCCAGGTTTGAAGGGCGGCGGAATCACTACAGAACCGCCAGCGAGGAGCACGCCCATTGCGAAGCGCATCGGAGCAGAGTGATGAAGGGGAGAGACAACAATATGTATGTCATCTGCGGTAAATCCCCACGCGTCGCGCTCCTCCATGGCGAGGGCCTCTGCATCAGAGTCGCTAAGTAATCCAGCCCAGACTCCCTTTGGAACACCGGTTGTTCCGGAGGTGTAGAGCATTGGGCGGGTACGTGGCCACTCCGCAAGTTCGCCATAAGAGCCGTGCTCTCGAGCCTCGCCTACGAAACCCTCAACCTCTGCACCGCGAAAAATCAAACTCGGGGCTGCATTCTCAAGGAGCACCGCCTGCTCTTCGGGCGTTAATCCGGGGTGAACCATTACCGGTACAACCCCCGCTCGAAGTGCTCCGATTGTGAGGGCAAGATACTCAGGCGTTGACCCAGCGATTAGGGCGATTCGGTCTCCCTCACTGATATCGGCCCTACTCAAGGCAGCCGCGACGAATCCCTGATCCCTCTCTGACTCCTCGGCTGTCACCAAAATTGCCTGCATTGCACCCTTTTCTAGGCGTTTACACGGAGTTCAACGCTGCTTAGTCCGGTCGTCACCTATGCATCGCCTCGCTCCACTACCGTATAACCACTAAAGCATAAGAACAGAGGACGCAAATGCCATCAACATCAGAACCATCAATATCAAAACCCTCAACATCCGATACCGCACAACCAACCGATGCGGGCGCACTCCAAGCAGAGGTAACGCGACTTCGCGAGCTTGTTGGGCCCGACGAAGCTGCATACACATTGCTGAAGATCGAACTCTGGGCTGCACGAGACTCAGCATTCGGCGCCGAGATGGCGGCCGGCGAGCTTCGTGGCCAAGTAAAAGTGCTCGAGGGGCAACTCGCACAAGCGAATCGAAACCGACGCTGGATGGTTGAGCGAATCAAGGCTCCTCTGCGCCGCGTTAAGGCGATCCTGCGCTAAGCGTAAAACCCTGATGGCCCGCTACTCCATACTCACTCCTGTATATGACCCACCTGAAGATGTTCTGCGCGCCTGTCTTGAGTCTGTTGCGCGCCAAACATTTCAGGACTGGGAGCACTGCCTCGTCGACGACGCCTCAACACAGCCCCACGTGGCGCGCGTGCTTGAGGAGTACGCAGCTAAAGACCGTAGGTTTAAGGTCCAGAGGCGCGCAACTAATGGCGGAATCATCGCTGCGTCTCAGGACGCACTTGAGTTAGCGACCGGAGAGTTCGTCTGCTTACTTGACCACGATGACTTGTTGACCAAGGACGCTCTATTCGAGGTTGATCTCATAGCAAGCACCGACCCGAGCCTCGATTATTGCTACTCCGATGAGGATTACCTCTCGCCTGATGGCAAGTTCATTAATCCATTCCACAAACCCGACTGGTCCCCCGAGAGATTCCGCTCTCAGATGTATACGGGGCATTTCTCTGTAGCCCGACGTGATCTCGTTATTGAGGTTGGCGGTTTTAGAACAGGCTATGAAGGCTCACAGGACTACGACTTAGTACTGCGGGTTACCGAGAAGGCGCGCTCTGTGCGCCACGTTGCAAAGATCCTTTACCACTGGCGCATGATGCCCGAGTCGGTGGCGCAGAATTCTGAGGCAAAGCCTTGGGCTTATGAGGCCGGTCGGCGTGCGGTGCAGGATCACTGCGATCGAACCGGGCGCCGTGCAACTGTCGTCGATGGGGTGGTTCCCGGCGTGTATCGCGTGCAGCGCGAGATCGAGGGCGAGCCACTAGTAAGTGTCGTGATTCCAACTCGAGGCTCTAGTGCTCGGGTGTGGGGAGTAGAGCGGTGTTTTATTGTTGAGGCTGTTCGTTCTCTAGTTGAGCGTGCTCGCTATACAAATCTTGAGATCATTGTCGTGATGGATGCGCCAGCGCCCGCTGGTGTGATCGAGAAACTTGAGCGACTCGCGGGAGAGCGTCTCAAAATTGTTTGGTACGACAAGCCCTTCAATTTCTCTGAGAAGGTAAATCTTGGTGCGGCGCATGCAACCGCAGAGCTCATGCTTGTACTCAATGACGACATCGAGGTAGAGACACCAGATTTCATCGAGACCATGATCGGATTGATTCAGGAGGGCGATGTTGCGATGGTAGGGGCAAAGCTCCTCTTCGCCGATGGACGCCTCCAGCACGCGGGCCATCTCTACAACCACGACCCATTCCATGCTTACTTTGGCTACCCGGCGAATCATCTCGGAGAGTCCTCTGTGCTTGCTTGCCAGCGAGAGACCTCAGGGGTTACTGCTGCGTGCGCGTTGGTCAAGATGTCAATCTGGAACGAAGTGGGGGGATTAACCCCAGAATTAGCAGCGAACTTCAATGATGTAGATCTCTCTCTAAAGATCCGAGCCAAGGGGTACCGCATTCTCTGGACCCCATACGCGGTGCTGTATCACTTCGAGTCAATGACGCGAATCCCCACAGTGAACATCCGTGAACTCGAGATCATGCGAGAACGCTGGGCGACTCCGCTGAAGAATGATCCCTATCACAACCCAAATTTTGAGCCACTGCGCGACGACTGGGTCCTGCGATCCAGGTGATCTCGAACATCACCCAATTTTTCCACTTACACCCCTCCGATCCCGCGTAACATCTGATCCGTGAAGCAGGAATTAGTAATCGCATTGGGTGGGGTTGGGCTCGCAGTTTTCGTTCTGCTGATTGCCCGCAAGCATCTCCTTACGCTCCGCTACACAGTTGGCTGGGTAGTCCTCGCTGTTGTGATGACCCTCTCCGCTCTGTTATCGGGATTTGTTGAGCCGTTGGCCAACGCGGTCGGCATGACTGCCACCGGAGTGCTGCTTGCATTGGCCTCTGGAACCCTCCTCCTTATCTGCATCCAACTCTCGATCTCAGTCTCCGGTCTCTCTTCACAACTTCGCGAACTTATTGAAGCAAATGCGCTACTCGCAGCCCGTGTAGAGGAATTGGCCATCGGCGAGGCGACATCGCAGGAACCCAAAGAATGACCGCTCGCGAGACCCTTGTAGTAGTCCCCGCGTATAACGAGAGTGGAGCCGTTGGCGATGTCGTGCGCGCGCTGATTGATGCAGGGCTTGACTGCGTTGTTGTCGATGATGGCTCCAAGGACAACACTGCAGAGGTAGCGCGCTCGGCTGGTGCGCATGTTGTAGTGCTTCCGCTGAATCTCGGCGTTGGGGGCGCACTTAGATGTGGCTTTCGGTATGCCGTAGATCGTGGATATACGCGCGTTGTGCAGTGCGATGCAGATGGTCAACACCCGCCATCAGAGATTGTCCGCCTCTTAGAGGTGCAGGCACAGGAGAAGGCGCACTTAGTAATTGGGAGCCGATTTGTAGATGGTTCTAGTGATTATGAGATTGGGCGCGCTAGGCGTTTGATGATGCGAGTGCTCTCGGGGATCATTAAGAGGTCCAGTGGGCTGCGATTGAATGACACGACATCGGGATTTCGATGCATCGCAGAGCCTCTACTCAGCGAGTTCTCGGTCTCCTATCCGGTGCATTATCTAGGCGATACTTTTGAGGCCGCTCTTGTTGCAGCCCGTAGCGGATACAGAGTGATCGAGACTCCGATTCATATTCGCGAGCGTCAAGCGGGGAATGCCTCGGCCTCTACGCTCGCAGCGATTCGATTTATTGTTCGAGCGGTAATTGCGACTCTTGCAGGCCTTACTTTTGAGATCCGGTCCTTTGATGAGGTAACTGCGAAATAGCGGCTCAGGCGCGAGATGCGCGCTTTAGTGCAGTTCGCTTGCTGCGGGCTGGCTCTCTTCGCCCATGCAGCAGGTCCCCAATAATTCGGTAAGTCAAATGTAGGCGGATTATTCGTTTCGTATGCGCTGTCCGCGCTGCTACCAACCATCCGAGGGCCTCGGCCCTAGTTGCTAACTCACCGTATATTTCGATCTCTTCATCAAAACGCTCGGTTGTTGCAGTAAGCAGAGCGGTCTGGCTTTTGTCGTGCCTGCGATAGGAGTAGAGCTCCTCGGGAATCCCTACAAACTCTCCACCGTTTAGCAGTGTGGTTGCAAGGAACTCGAGATCCGCAACCATTCGCCAGCGTGGCTGGAACGGTTCGGGGTCGAGTCGTGAAGCCCGGTAGCAGAGTGTTGGGCAGAAGATGTATTGCCCTCGAAGTAATCCGTTGAGCCCCTCCTCGCCGGAGACGGTCGGCGCAGAGCCTTTCAACGATTCGATGACTCTCTTAATGCGATCTGGAAATGAGAAAACAGGCTTGCTATCAGTGTCAATAATCGATGCACGCGTGAATACTGCGACTGCATTTGGGTATGCCACATGAGTTGAGATGACAGACTCGGCGTACTCAGGATGCAGCTCGTCGTCGGAGTGAAGAAGTGTGACAAGCGGAGTCTGCGAGACCCGCAATGCCTGGTTCCAGTTTCCCGCAAGCCCTAGGTTCGTTTGATTACGCATGTAGTGAATTCGGCTGTCCCCAAAATTCCTTACTGCTTCCTCAGTATCAGGGTCAGGCCCCGCGTCATCCACAACTATGCAGACCCAGTTCTTGAGACTCTGTGCTCTAACGCTCTCGATGGCTCGACATAAGTAGGGCACTCCGCTATAGAACGGAATAGCAAACGTAATCTGGGGATCGGAACTCACGCGTCGGGATTACGCTCGCCAACAACGACAAACTCGTTGTAAGGGAAGACTCGACCAACAACTCTTGGGAACGGGAAAGACTGCTTATTTGCAGCGCTCCATCCGTGCTTCGAGAGTAGGAGGTCAATAGCAGCATGATCGACGAAGCGCACATGGGTTGAGTCGCTTCGATAACCAGCTTCCTGTGGTGTGATCACAATGATGCGACCCCCCTCACGTACATAAGGAGCGTATGTCGCGATTAGATCGTCGGTGGTCGGCGCATCGAGGTGTTCAATGACGTGTGCGAGTAGGAGCGAGTCGAAGCCTGCGATTTTTGCGTCAGCAGATGCAAGAAACTCGTCGGGGGAGTACGCAGTTAGTCCACGCTCTCGAGAGGTTGCTACACAATCGAGGTTGTGATCGACGCCAACTCCCTTCCCCTCTAGGTGCGTTAGGTTTCTCCCGATTCCACAACCGATGTCGAGTGTGTAACCAGGGTGAAGCCTGCGCAGATTCCAGCGATAGGGAGCCTGAACATCTAAGCGCTGCTTCCAGCCTTGTGCCTCGAGGGTCTCAAGGCGCCGTGCGTACGCGGGATCCTGCGTAGAGGCGATGTCCGTGGATGAAGGTTTGTTCTCTGCTTCGCTCATGGGACATACAGCATCGCACCCGAACAGGCCCTTGTGGCGATCATTCGCAGGGTTGTGACTTTTGGTCCTAAGAACTTGGTCATCTGAACGCTCAGACCCAAGTTCCTGCTCACAAAGTTGCAAGATTTAGGAAGGGCGAACGCCCCACTGGAAGTTTGAGCGCCAAGCTGAGGAGATCTTCACGACATCGCCGGTCTGGGGTGCATGGATCATCATCCCCCCACCTATATAGATACCCACATGGTGCAGGTCGCTATAGAAGAGGACTAGGTCTCCAGGCTGGAGGTCATTGAACGCGATCTTTGAGAAAAGCACTGCCTGCGCTGCTGAGTAGTGAGGAAGTCGAACTCCAACCGATCCCCATGCAGCCTTCGTGAGGCCTGAGCAGTCGAAGGTTGTAGGGCCGGAGGTGGCGAAAGAGTAGGGCTTTCCAAGCTGTGCTCTTGCGTACTCAACAACCTCAGCAGCACGAGACGAGACAGCGGGAGGCGGTCCGAAAGGATTGCCTGTGAGTGCAGGGCTAACGGTTGTAGTTGTGGTCTGCCCGCCGTTTCCAGATGTGCCAGTGCTTCGAGGAGTAGTTGGGGGCGGTGTTCCATTACGTCGTGCGGCCTCAATTGCTGCGCGCTGCGCTGCAGCTTGACGCTGTGATGCCACGATGCGTGCTGCCTCTACTCGTGCTGCCTCTGCGCGCTGCTGCTCAATGAGTTTCTTTGTCTCAGCATCGATCTGAGAGAGTCGACTGCGCAGCGAACGGTCTGCGGCGGATGCCTCGCGGTAAGCGGATCCAGCGGAGTCAGCCTGCTGTGCTGCGTTGGCACGTGCAGTATCAGCGGCGGCGCGCTGTGCTGCGAGGCGCGTCTCGGCGCGTTTTACCTCATCAATTAGACGGTTATCTCGAGCTGCAGTGACGTCGCCGTACTGCGCAATGCGAGCAGTCTTAGCCATGTTGCCAGGGTCAACCTCGCTAAAAGGTGTGCGAGAGCCAGAGCCGCGATAGAGCGATGCTGCTCGGCGTGCAAGGGTTGCTTTTAGTTCCTTGCGCTTCGCGACAGTCGCGTCGACTGCAGCCTGAGCAGTAGCTACCTCGGCCTGTGCATCTTCAAGTGCAACGCGCGCTCCGTTGTATTGGTCTGCGAGTGCACCAACATGCATGGATTCACGATCGATCTCGGCGCGAAGTGCAGCGGCCTCTGCTTGCTTGCCGGCGATGGTGGTAGCAGCCCCTGCAGGTGTGGTTACTGCAAGTGAACCAAAAAGCGTGGTGGCACAGCAGGCAGCGATGCCTAGGCGTCGCAGTACTCGCAATTCCGTCGTGCTCTTCATTGAACCAGTAACTCCCGAGTGGACCGCGCCTCAGCTATTTGCTGAGTTGCTTGAGGTCCGTTATTCGGTCCCGGGCTCTAGAAACTTGAGTGAATTCACAACGTTGAGACAACTCTGAGGATGTGGCTAAGGCCTATTCCTAGGACCGGCCTCAGTTTGTAGAGAGAACTGCGCTCTGCGAGAGAGCAAGGGTTATTTGCTTGGTTCGGGAGCCGGGCCGCCCATAACGCGAAGCGCCAAGGCTGTATCGGCACCCTCAATGCCGCATAGGTGCTCGGCAAGCGTGGCGCATATTTGACCAAGCTGAGCGACCTGCTCGGTGGTAAGGGGGTCGAGTAAATGCTTACGAACGGAGTCAACGTGGATTGGGGCAGCGGCCTCTAAGGCCTCAAATCCGCTCTTCGTGAGTACGGCCCAGGCGCCTCGACGATCTGTGTCGCAGGGCTCTTTTGTAACCCAGCCCTTCTCCGAAAGCCTAGAGATTGAGTGTGAGAGGCGGCTTCGCGAGTAGAGGCCAAGGGCTGCGAGTGAGCTCATTCGCAGCCGTCGCCCCTCAGCCTCGGATAGCTGCACTAGGAGTCCGTACTCCTCAACGGAGAAGCCGGTTCCCTCCTCCTGATCCTGACCCAGGCGCTCGCGCATCATGCTCGTGGCAACAAGCCAGGATCTCCAGACAGCCTGTTCTTCAATGCTCAACCAACGTGTCATCGCCGCAGCCTATTCCTCGGAGAGCCCAAGTAGTTGACAGATCAACTAATAGGTGTTAAAGTAGTTGAACAAGCAACTAAATAAACAGCAATTAATTAAAGCAGTGCCCGCCCCCCGGGCACTCCCGTAAATAGGAGAGATATATGACTACCGAGACCATTAGTGAAATTGAGGGCAGAAGCCTTCCAACAGCCGGAACTTGGGAGATTGACCAGGCTCACTCCCACCTTGAATTCGCAGTCCGCCACCTTATGGTGGGGCGCACTAAGGGTTCATTTACCGCCTGGAGCGGCTCCATTGAGGTAGCCGAGAAGCCAGAGGACTCAAGCGTTGTGGTCGAGATCGCCGCGGCGTCCTTCACAACCGGGCACGAGCAGCGCGATGGACACGTCATTAGCCCAGACTTTCTTGATGCTGAGCAATTTCCAACCCTTAACTTCAGATCAACCTCTGTCGCTGCAAAGAATGACTCCCTCTGGAGCGTCGTTGGTGACCTCACGATCCTGGGGAACACGAAGCCTGTGACCCTTGAGGTCGAGTTCCTTGGAGTTACCAAAGATCCTTGGGGAAATGACAAGGCATTCTTCGAGGCATCTGCAGAGTTCAACCGCGAAGACTTTGGCCTTACATGGAATCAGGCCTTGGATACTGGCGGCGTGCTCATCGGCAAGCAGGTCAAGATCGAGATCGCACTTCAAGCACAGCAGGGCTAGTTGATGTGGCTAGGTACCGGCAGTGTCCCCCCGCTGTCGGTACCTCTGCCGTGCATCTACGATCTCGCCCTGTGGAGTCGCGAGAGGTCACCTCACTATTAGATGCCGGGCTGCGTGAGCGCGTCACCCGCCTGCACGCGATCTCTGCGCCGGTTGTAATTGGTATCGCTGGATCTGTGGCCGTAGGAAAGTCGACCTTCGCCGCGGCGTTAGTAGACGGTCTACGTGAGTTTCGAGTGGAGGTTGTCGGCACCGATGGGTTTCTTTACCCCAATGCCGTGCTTGCAGAGCGCCAAATCGAGTCGCGCAAAGGATTTCCAGAGTCCTACGACGAGAGTGCTGTTGTCTCGTTTATAGAGGCGCTGCGCAGCTGGGATGGATCTGCCTCAGTTCCGGTGTACTCACATACTGCTTATGACGTAGTAGCAGGAGAACGTCGTGTAATTGGCTCACCTGACATCTGCATCATTGAGGGTGTGAACGCACTTCAGTTCGCTGATCATCTCGATCTTGCTATCTATTTGGATGCAGATGAAGCAGACCTCATCAATTGGTATGCGACGCGCTTCTCAGAGATTTGCGATGCCGCGGTAGATGATCCGACTTCTTTCTACAGCGGCTGGTCATTGTTTTCAGAGAAGGAGCGCAGGGAGATGGCCGAGAGTTTTTGGTATGGAATTAATCACCCGAATCTTCTCGAATACATTGCTCCTTCTGCTGCGCATGCAGACCTAGTGGTTCGAAAGGCGCATGACCACTCGATCGCCAGTGTGGAGTGGAGGGCGTGAGCATTACTCTGCGCTCAACGAACCTTGAGTGCACCTCTGCACCTGAGCTCGGAGTGCCGATTCTCTCCATCAAGCACCGCGGTTTTGAGCTACTCGCTCCGCCATCTGGTGTTGATGCCCACTCGGTCAACGGGATGAGGGGGATGCCGATCCTCGCACCTTGGGCGAATCGATTGCGAAGCGATAAGTACTCAGCTCTTGGGGTGCCTGTCGATCTTGCAGGGCTAGATATTGAGCGAGACGCAAATGCATTACCGCTACACGGAACGCTTGCTGGACGCGGCGATTGGAGAGTCACTCGTGAAACCGCGAGCAGCTGTGCGCTAGAGATTGATCTTGCAGCGGATGACCTCACCTTCTCGGCTTCTCCGTTTGCTGCGCTTATTCGAGTTGAGTTGGAGTTAACGGATTCAACTCTCTCAGTTGTCACCACCCTCGTCGCCTCTGGTGACACGGAGGTGCCAGCGTGTTTCGGCTGGCATCCATATTTTGAGATCTCCGACGCACCACGCGAAGATTTGCTAATCCGATATCCCTCAGCGGTGAGTGTCGTGCTTGATGATCGCGGACTCCCAACCCAAGAGCAATCAGATCAGCCTGCAATTGAAGCGCTATTGGGCGAACGGTTAGCTGATGACCTGCTGCTTCTTGGCGATGATCGGGAATTTTCGATCTCGAGTCGCGAGCGACGACTCAGCCTCAATGTCGGCACAGGTTATGAAGCGCTACAGATCTGGATACCCAAAGGCGAGAGGTTCATCTGTGCTGAGCCGATGGTCGTGCCGGTTGCTGGTTTAAGTGCCGGCGCCTTCCCAGTAGCTGAACCGAGCAGGCCCTATCGCGCTGAGTTCAGTCTCGAAGTAACTGATATCTAGCAATCAATGCAGCGCTTGATGCATCAGACCCCACACTGATCGTCGAACCCTCAAGCTCAGCAATTAGGTCATTGGCGAGACTCTTGCCTAGAGCGACTCCCCACTGATCGAACGAGTCGATGCCCCAAATGAAACCTTGGATAGCAACTTTGTGCTCATAGAGCGAGAGCAACTGCCCGAGCGAGAATGGGTCTAGCGACTCAATCATCAGAACACTTGACGGATGATTCCCCGCGAAAGTTTTGTGAGGGACAAGCGCTGGTTCTACCCCTGAGTCGACTACCTCTTGAGATGTAAGCCCAAAAGCAAGTGCCTCTGCCTGCGCTACTCCGTTTGCGAAGAGTAGGTCCTGGTGATCACCGAAAGGCTCTGCAGCGCGCGCAACGAGAATGAAGTCAACTGGAACATTCACGGTTCCTTGGTGAAGGAGTTGAAGGAAGGCATGCTGGGCATCGGTCCCCGCCGCTCCCCAGACGATTGGGGCAGTAGGAACTGATACTTGCTCTCCGTCATTTGTAACTGACTTACCGTTGCTCTCCATCTCTAGTTGCTGAAGGTGCGCGGGGAGAGCGGCTAAATCACGCGCATATGGAATGACAGCATGGGACTGCGCGCCATCGAAGTCGATAGACCAGACCCCAACGAGAGCCATCAATGCTGGAAGATTGCTCTCAAGCGGTGCGTTGAGAGCGTGCTGGTCCATGGAGTGCATGCCGCTAAGAAACTCTCGGAATGCTTTTGGCCCAATCGCAATCATGACCGGCAGGCCGATGGCAGATGCGACCGAGAAACGCCCACCTACCCAGTCCCAGAACCCAAAAGTGAGGGCCGCATCAATTCCAAACTCCTCGACCGCGTCGAGGTTTGTAGAGACTGCAGCAAAATGACTTGAGACTGCATTCTCACCGAGCGAAGCAGTGATCCATGAGCGCGCCGCCTGGGCATTGGACATCGTCTCGGTAGTTGTAAATGTCTTAGAGGCAACGATGAAGAGCGTCTCCGCAGGGTCGAGCCCAGAGATGGCGGCATGCAGATCTGCGCCATCGACGTTTGAGATAAATCTCATGGTGAGAGCAGGCGATACGAAGGGGCGTAGTGCATCGGTGACGAAACGTGGCCCTAAATGTGATCCGCCTATACCGATATGGATCACATTTCGGATCTGCTTGCCGGTTGCCCCGGTGTGGCTGCCCGAGCGGAGAGCCTCAGAGAACTCAGCCATCGCATCGAGCACTGCATGTATCTGATGAACGACGTTCTCTCCATCGACCTCAATAACCGAGCCTCGAGGTGCCCGCAACGCGGTGTGAAGGGCAGGGCGGTCCTCAGTTGTGTTGACGCGAGCCCCGGTCATCATGTCCTGAAGCTTCCGAGCGACGGCCTCTTGCTCAGCAAGAGCAATAAGAAGGTCAAGGGTCTCAGAGGTGATCCGGTGCTTTGAGATATCTAGGTAGATGCCCTCCGCCTCGGCAGTGAGTCGTTCAAGGCGTGCGGGGTCGGTGGCAAATAGGTCGCGAAGGTGGACTCCACGAAGCGTTGCATGATTATTGAGGAGGTCTGCCCACGCGGGGGATTCGCTGAGTTTCACATCAGAGACGATACCGGCGGAGGAGGGCCCCTAGGGACGTCTAACCTCTCACTTGTGATTCGTGTTGCATACCTAGGACCCGAGGGCACCTTCACCGAGGAGGCCCTTCGCACTCAAGCAGATCTTGTCGCGGGCGAGACCATTCCGGTGCGTTCGGTCCCAGAGGTCTTCGCAACCGTCGAGAGAGGCGAGGCCGAGCTTGGACTCGTGCCGATCGAGAACGCCATTGAAGGCGCTGTTGCCCTAACCCTCGATGTGCTCGCCTTCGAGAGCGAGTTATTGATCCAGCGTGAGGTTGACCTGCCGATCTCTCTCAATCTCTGTGCGCGCCCAGGTACGACTCTGCGCGATGTTCGAAGCATCCTGACAATGCCAATGGCAGTTGGGCAGTGCCGCGAGTGGCTTGAGAGCAAGTTGCCAGGCGTTGAGGTTCGCGCTGCTAACTCCACAGCGGAGGCGGCTCAGGAGGTCTCGCGCTCACGTAAGGCAGGTATTGCCGCAATCGCAAACGCTGGTGCCGCAAAGAAATACGGCCTTAAGAATCTTGCAACTGCTATCGAGGACCACGATCGGAATCAGACACGGTTCGTATTGCTGGGCCGTGGAGTCCCCGCTGCTACAGGGCACGACCGCACAAGCATTGTTTGCTTTCAGCGTTCAGACCGACCTGGATCTTTACTAGCGATGCTGCAAGAGTTCGCAGCACGCACAATCAACCTCACAAAAGTCGAGTCTCGCCCTACCAAGCACACTCTCGGCGATTACTGCTTCTTCATAGATTTCGAGGGGCATGTATCCGAGCCACTGGTTGCTGATTGCCTGCGCACTCTCGCTGCAAAACAAGCCAAAGTGAAGTTCTTAGGTTCGTATCCTGTAGCAGGGAGCGGTGCAGTTGCGCGCCGCAGTGCAGCCGGTAAATCGTGGCGCGACGCCAATAGTTGGGTAGATGCGCTACAGGCGCAGGTCCGTAATGAAGACGCCAAGTGAAGAGAAGTAGTGAATAAAAGTAGTGAAGCAAAATAATGAGGCAGATTCAGAATGATTGATGTCAAGCGGCTTCGCGAGGAGCCTGAGTATCGCCGTGGAATAGAGCGCAAACGAGTTCGTCCCGGACTCATCGATGAGTTGCTCACAGCCGAGGAGATTCGTCGCGGCCTGCTCTCTGAGGTTGAGGAGTTACGTGCTGAGCAGAATGTGGCCTCTAAAGAGATTGGACGCGCCGCTCCTGATGAGCGTGCAGAGCGTATCGCAGCTGCAGCAGTACTCAAAGAGCGCCTAACAGATCGCGAGCCGAGCCTCTCTGCGGCCGAGGCAGCAGTGCGAGAGCTTGCACTTCAGATCCCAAACCCTGCATCGCCAGAGGTACCAGACGGTGGCGAGGATGATGGTGTAGTGCTGCGAACTGTCGGCGGCACTCCTGGTCCGCCGCCACTTGATCACGCTGCCTTAGGCGAGTCACTTGGATTTGTTGACTCAGATCGCGGAGCGGAGGCGAGCGGTTCGCGTTTTGCATATCTAATGGGTGAGGCAGTCCTCCTCGAACTCGCACTCGTGCAGTGGGTTATGTCGCAACTCGCGGCTGACGGCTTTACTCCTGTGATTCCCCCAGTACTCGTGCGCGAGCAGACGATGGAGGAGGCGGGCTTCTTCCCAACCGACCGCAGCCAGGTATACGCACTCCCTGAGGACGAGCTCTTCTTAGTTGGGACGAGCGAGGTTCCGCTCTCAGCACTTCACCGTGGCGACCTCTTCGATGCCGATGCGCTCCCACTTAGGTATGGCGGATACTCGACGTGCTTCAGGCGCGAGGCCGGTACATATGGCAAGGACACCCGCGGCATATTTCGAGTTCATCAGTTCGACAAGGTTGAGATGTTCGTCTGGGCCCACCCGGATCGCTCCAACGAAGAGCATGAGCGCATCCTCGCAATTGAGGAGAAGATTGTCGGCGGACTCGGCCTCCCTTACCGAGTGGTCGATATCGCAGCCGGAGACCTCGGCGCCCCCGCTGCTAGGAAGTTCGATATAGAGGTATGGCTCCCGAGCGAGGGGCGATATCGGGAGCTCACCTCCTGCTCTAATTACCTCGATTACTCGGCTCGCCGCCTAGGGGCTCGGGTCAAGGATGACTCCGGAAACCGCCTGGTCCACACTCTTAACGGCACTGCCTGTGCGGTTGGGCGCACCCTTCTATTTCTCTTTGAGCATTTCCAAGAGTCAGATGGCGGGCTTGCGATCCCAGATGTGCTTGTTCCGTATACCGGGTTCTCCAAGGTTGGGCCGCGTTCCTAAGGACTGGTTCTAAACGGGTCTCCTTAATACGGGCCCAAAATGGAGATAACCGCTTTACTTTCTGCGCAGGTAGAACTCTTTGAGCACTCGTGTCCTATTCTGCAAGCTGGAGGGGTGCCAGAGCGGCCGAATGGGACGGTCTTGAAAACCGTTGAGCGAGAGCTCCGTGGGTTCAAATCCCACCCCCTCCGCCAATTTCTATAAGTAATAATCAGC
>JBAWWI010000025.1:0-24312 GCA_037146835.1 Actinomycetes bacterium
GAGGTTTTAAACCAAGCCGCTGATCTGCCTAATAGCTCCCATTGAGAGATGAAGGGATTGCCCGTGGATGCAGTATTAGAGATTGAGTTCCCAGTAATAACGAAGGGCAGGATAAATCAAGAAGAAGTTGAATACGCACGAATGAAGATCAGCAAGACCCTCCTCCACAGTTCCGCGACGGTCACCCACGCGACAGTGAGATTGACCCGTGAACCGGACCCGGCACGTGATCGCCCCGCAATAGCGGAGGCGACTCTCAGTATGAAGGGGCGCGTAATCCGTGCTCATGTTGGTGCTGCGGCGATGACCGAGGCTATTGATTTGCTTGACGCGCGACTTCGGCGCCGCATTGAAGAAGCCAACGACCGGAGGAGGGCTCTCTCAATGAGGCACCGTGATGATGGCCCAGGCGAGTGGAGGCATGGGGCTATTCCGTCAGAGCGCCCCGCACGATTTGAGCGGCATGTAGATGAGCGTGAATTAGTGCGCCACAAGTCATTCGCTGTTGCTCACCAAACTATTGATGAGGCAGCATTCGACCTTGAGGCACTAGACCACGACTTCTTCCTCTTTCGTGATGAGCGCTCAGACTCAGATGCAGTGATCTGGAGATTTGAGGGGCACTACGGGCTCATTGAGGTTGACCCGAATGCCTCTCCAGCTCCTGACACCGTTGCTGATGTGGAGCAGATGTCGATCCCGGTCCCAACAATTGATGTTGAGGCAGCGATCGAGCACCTAGATGTTGAGGGCGGACCGTTTGTCTTCTTCTTGAATGAGGAGACGGGTCGCGGAAATGTTGTCTACTTCCGTTATGACGGTCACTACGGCCTTATCGAACCAGCGGAGTAGGGATCGCTCTACCTCACATATCCAACTCGAGATGGCTTTGGAGCGTATCCTGCGCCTGTGGATAAGAGTCGAGAGGGCAGGGTTCTAGAGGGCGAGGTCAAAGCGATTGCTGCTCTAAAGGGAAATGTTCTATTGATCACGATTGATCAGTGGCGCGCGGATTGCCTAGGGGTCTTAGGGCACCCAGCAGTCGTTACTCCTAATCTCGATCGTCTCGCCGCTGAGGGCGCAGTCTTTACGCAGCACTATGCGCAGAGCGCGCCGTGTGGGCCGAGCCGTGCATCTCTGCATACTGGTCTCTACGCGATGACCCATAGATCCATTCTCAACGGCACACCGCTCGATGATCGCTTTACCAACATTGCTCGAGAGGCGCGCTCACTCGGATTCGATCCAGTTCTGTTCGGCTACACAGATACAAGCCCGGATCCGCGGATCCTGGAGGCCGACGATCCGCGTCTGCTCTCGTATGAGGGTCTGCTCCCTGGATACCGCGCAGTTCTAGATATGCCTGAGGCTGCGGCTCCATGGCATGAGTGGCTCAGCGCGCAGGGCTACGACGTGGTTGAGGGGGAGTCGATGCAGCGCCCCGTCGATGATTCTGTCGCGAGCCCTGCTGTGTATAGGGCCGAGCACTCGGAGGCTGCGTTTCTTACCGGCGAGGTGCTTTCGTACTTAGACGAGATAGCGGACGAGCCGTTCTTTATCCACGCCACCTATATAAGGCCTCATCCGCCCTTCGTTGCACCGGCTCCTTACAACACGTTGGTGGATCCCGCTGATGTGCCGATGCCCGTTGGCCTTGGGACCGTTGCGGAGGAGGGCGCGGTGAGCCCCATCCTCGCCGATGCTCTCCGGGCAGATTGGATACGCGCGCCTGAGTCTGAGGAAGAGATTCGTCAGATGCGCGCAACGTATTACGGAATGCTCGCCGAGGTAGATGCCCAGGTCGGGAGGCTCCTCGATGCATTGCGCGAGAGACCTGATTGGGGTAAGACGCTAGTGATCATCACGGCTGACCATGGCGAGGAGTTGGGCGACCACCACCTCACCGGCAAGCTTGGGTTCTACGACGCCTCGTATCGCATCCCCTGCATAATTAGAGACCCGCGCACGCAGGCCGACGCCGCTAGAGGGCAACTCGTAGATGAGTTCACCGAGAATATTGATTTGATGCCTACGATCCTTGAGTGGCTCGATGCCAAGGTGCCATCGCAGTGCTCAGGGGCCTCGCTGCTCTCTTTATTACGCGGCGTGACGCCAGATGATTGGCGTGACTGCGTGTTCTGGGAGTGGGATTTTCGAGACCCGGTGGGGCGCTACCCAGAGCGGAGGCTAGGTATTCCATTCGATAAGAGTGGCATGGCTGTAATTCGCGACGCGGCTGGGAAGTACGTTCACTTCGCAGGTATGCCGGCACTCTTCTTTGATCTCTCAACCGATCCCGATGAGCTTGTGAATCGCATCGACGACCCTGCCTACGCTCTGACGGTCTTGAGTTACGCGCAGCGCATGCTTACGTGGAGACTCGAGCATGCAGAGCGCACACTTACCGGTTATCTAATCTGCCCACTCGGTGCAGTCGACCGGCGCGCGAACTAAAGGTCTCGTTCGCGTGCGAATACAGCGCGGAGCCTTGTCGTGTTCAGTGAGTTCTTTGTTGGCTGCGCTTCTTGGGGGCGTTATTTGGGGGCTCTTCGGGGGCGCTAAAGCTGGCGAATTGGGGCATTTCAGGGCAGAAATATAGGTGACGTGCGTCACATTTGGCCTCGAATATATCGTCGAGTCTCATCGGCGGATAGCCGCGCAGGGTGAGGGGATCCCCAGTTATCCACAGCTGGGCCTTGAGTTTACCTTGATGACAGTAAATGGGAATCGACCCGAGGCTCGTCACAGTACCTAGTTAGGGTCTCCCTGGGTCGTCATCCCGGGTGCTCGCAAGCAGAGCCCGACCGAATTGGGTCGAACCGGCACACACCCCTCCTCCCCGCATTCATGCCGTGCTCGACGCGCGCCCATGGGTCTCGGAGGGGAATGCGGTTCATCGCCGAGCGGCGGTGCCGAGAGGAGCCAATAAAAGTATGCAGCCCCGCTTAGCGAGGAACGGCGTCATCAAGATCAGTCTTGATGCCCGTCACGAGGTGCGGCCGACCGCCGCCAAAGTCAAGTCAGTTCGAAAGTCACTTCTTCAAAAGATCTCTGCTCGTATTTCACAGAGCACCCGGATCGGCAATGCCCGCCATCACGGCCTGAGGCTTGCCGCCCCCCATCGCCGAGGCGCAACTGCGCTGATCGCCTCTGGCCTCCTCCTCACCGGAGTTCTAGGCACCGCTAGTGCTGCAGCTGAACTCACCTCCGACTCAGGGCACAAGTCTCCCGAGGTTCGGCTCGTATCACCTCCCGTTAGCGCTGCTGCGATTGCCGAGGCGGAGGCACTCGCCGCTAGAGATGCCGCGCTCGCCAACTCGGTCATCGCTGCTAGCGCTGCCAGGTTGGCAGATGAGCAGGATCAGTGGCTCCAGCAGAGAGCGCACGACGCTCTCACCGCAACTGCCGGGCGAACCGGTGTCGACTGGGATGGAATCGCTTACTGTGAGACTGAAGGCAATTGGTCAATGAGCGGACCGCGCTACTCAGGTGGAGTTGGGTTCTATAACGGAACATGGAACAGATTTGGTGGCAAAGAGTTTGCAGCCAACGCGGGCTCAGCTACTCGCGAAGAACAGATCGTCATCGCTGAACGGGTTCATGATGCGTTTGGGCTGAGCGGCTGGGGATGTCGCGCCTACGGGTGATGACTCGAACTCTGCTGCTGAACTCTCCTGCTGAACTCTCCTGCTGAACGCTGCTTCTGATCTGTGCCCGATGACCCAGCCTCCTTGCATAGCGCGCTTCGTTCAACGATTGATCCAACGCGTACGGTTCACACTGTGAATCAAGGCTTCAACTCAAATCCCGCAGACTTAAGCATTGGTGCGTTTAGTGAGGCCGCCCCTTGGGTTATTGAGCCGGCAAATATCAGTTGGCTACCTGGAATTGACGCCCTGCGAAGGGATGTTGATCGAGAGATTCCAGTTGCTTTGAAGCGTCCGAGGATTCCGCCTGTCGGGCGCTTCCTTAGAGTTGTCGGGTCTATCGGCCTTGTACTTCTTCGCTGGTACCTATTTGATAGAGGTAAAGAGCGATCAAGGGCGCAGCTCTCAGAGGGCTTAAGAAAATCCTTTGAGCGACTTGGATCAACGTTCGTAAAACTTGGTCAAATCATCTCCGGTGGAGAGGGCCTCTTCCCCGAGGAATTAGTCGCTCAGTTCCGACTGCTGAGAGACCGTGTACCGGCTGAGTCATTCGACGATGTTCGAACCGTTGTCGAGGCAGAACTCGGGAGGCCAATCTCAGCTCTCTTTGAGTACTTCGATGAGACTCCACTGGCCGCTGCATCGATTGCGCAGGTGCATGCAGCGCGCCTGCGAACCGGCGAGGAAGTAGTCGTCAAGGTGCAGCGCCCGCGCGTTCAAATGCTGGTGCGCAAAGACATTGCCACACTCTCTTGGCTTGCCCCATTCTTTGTAGGGCGTATCCCAGTTGCCGCGCTTGCTAACCCGCCCGCGCTCGTAGAGCTATTTGCAGAGACGGTGCTCGAGGAACTCGATTTTCGTCTTGAGGCATCGAACATGCTCGATGTAGCAGCGATCCTTGCTCGAACTAAGCAGAGTGCGATCATCGTCCCGCGACCCCACCCCACCCTTGTGACTCGTCGCGTGATGGTTATGGAGCGCCTCTCGGGTTTTTCATATGACGATGTCGAGGGCATGGTCGCTGCAGGGATAGACACGTCCGCACTCCTGCGCGCCGGGTTGATCTCCTTTCTTGAGGGAGCGCTTCTATATGGGGTATTTCACGGAGACCTTCACGGTGGAAATCTCTTCGTTCTTCCAGATGGGCGCACAGCTCTGCTCGACTTTGGAATTACGGGCAGGTTGAATGATCTGCAGCGCTCTGCTTTGCTTCGCCTGCTTATCGGTGGCTCGCTCGGAGACCTACGCGGTCAATTAGAGGGCCTGCGTGACCTAGGTGCATTCCCGATGGACACTGATCTAGATGCGGTCATCGCAGACCTTGGGCTTGATGGACCGGTTAAAGATCCAACTCGTATGAACGCTGACGAACTCACCAACGAGTTACGTGATCTGACAAAGAAACTTCTCGGCTACGGCGCGCGTGTTCCTAAGGAGCTGATGCTCTTCGTGAAGAACATGGTGTTCCTAGATGGAGCTACAGCCACTCTCGCTCCTGACCTCGACATACTCGGTGAGATAATGCATGTATTCGCCTACTTTCAAGAGCACCACGGCGAGCGACTTGCAGCTGAGTTAGGTCTCGACCCAAATGAGCGCCTGGAGATCAATATGGACTCGGTGAGAGGCTCAATGGGGATCGATGAGCAGATCGATACCTTGACCTATGCAGAGGTAAAAGCAAGACGTGACTTGATCTCGCAGCGCATGAAGGGCCGTCGGCTCGGCAGGTAGTTAAGCCGGTCAAGTCTCTGCCCTGCTTGCTAACACTCCACCCTCTACGATGAACCTGTGATTACGACTTTGGTTCATTTAGCGTCAATGCCAAGCCCCTCAAGCAGCGTTCTGCACTTAGGCCCACTCCCGCTGCATCTTTATGGGTTGATCCTCGCGATCGCTGTGCTGGTTGCGGCGCGCATCTCCGAGAATCGCTGGGTCAATCGTGGTCACGAGGCCAAAGAATTCGGCGATCTAGTTATTTGGATCATCATCGGTGGGGTCGTTGGAGCTCGCGCGTATCACGTAGCGAGTGATTATCAACTCTTTACAGGTCACTGGTTCGACGCAATTAAAATTTGGCAGGGGGGCCTCTCAATCTGGGGAGCTGTACTCGGGGGTGCCGTCGTGGCAGTTCCACTTGCGCGAAGACGTAAATTGGATTTAGGTGATCTCGTCGACTCCATAGCCCCTGGGTTAGTACTCGCTCAGGCAATAGGTCGTTGGGGTAACTGGGCGAACCAAGAACTATTTGGTAAGCCAAGCAACCTGCCGTGGGCGGTTGAGATCGACGCTGCCCATCGACCGGCTGAGTACGCCCATACCGCTACTTTCCACCCCACGTTTCTCTATGAATCCCTCTGGTGTCTCGGGGTCTTTGTGGCGCTATTACTAATCGAGCGGAGATTCAGATTGATGAAAGGGCAGGTACTTGCCCTCTACCTCATCCTCTACACGGCTGGTCGATTTGTATTCGAGAACATGCGAACTGATAAAGCGCATGTGATTGGACCCCTCAGGCTTAATGCGTGGGTGAGCCTTATCGTTTGCGTAGGAGGGATTCTCTGGTTTCTTTGGCTACGGAGCCACGGAACTCCATCGGAGCCTCACGTTGAACTCAGCCCCGCATCGGTAGATCAATTGCCAGAGTCGTAGAATGCGGCGCCCCCTCGAATAGGAGTCTTTCCCTGTGACCACCGTTACGAAAACATCAGCAGCTCGTGCTGTCGCCGCCTCCAAAATTTACGGATCAGGCGACGCAGAGGTTCGTGCACTTGATTCAATCAATGTTGAGTTTGCAGCCGGCATGTTCACTGCGATTATGGGCCCATCTGGCTCAGGTAAATCAACGCTCCTGCACGTGCTCGCTGGTCTTGACACGGTGACAAGTGGAGAGGTCTTCATCGGAGACATCGAGTTGAGCACGCTGAAAGACAAGGACCTCACTCTTGTTCGCCGTGATCGCCTTGGATTTGTATTTCAATCTTTCAACCTCATCCCCACCCTCAATGCCCTCGAGAATATGACGCTCCCGCTATCTCTCGGTGGTCGTAAAGCCGATGCTGCTTGGCAGGACGAGGTTGTGAAGGCAGTTGGGCTTGGAGACCGCCTCGGCCATCGCCCGAATGAATTATCTGGCGGACAGCAGCAGCGTGTTGCGGTAGCGCGAGCGTTGCTCTCGAAGCCCGAGATTGTTTTTGCTGATGAGCCAACTGGAAACCTCGACTCGCGAAGTTCTAGCGAGGTGCTCTCGTTCATGCGCGCCGCGGTAGATAACTTCGGCCAAACGATTGTGATGGTGACCCACGATGCAGGGGCTGCTGCGTATGCAGATCGCGTGGTATTTCTTGCTGACGGGAGTATCGAGGCAGAGTTGATGAATCCAACTGCCACGACTGTCCTTGACCGCATGAAGCAACTCGGAGGCTGACCAAAAGTGTGGAGAGTCACGCTAAAGGGTCTACTCGGCCACAAATTGAGATTCATGCTCACTGGGCTAGCGGTACTGCTCGGTGTTGCGTTTATGGCAGGGACACTTGTCCTCACTGACACGATCCAGGTCATCTTCGACGATCTTGTCGCCTCTGTTAATGACGGTACCGATGCATTCGTGCGCTCGAATGAGGTAGTCGACAGCGCATTCGGCAAGGAGCGCAACCGCGTAAGTGCGGAGTTGCTTCCTCAGGTGAGAGCTGTGCAGGGGGTTGCCCAAGCAGAGGGCGACCTGCAGTTCTATGCACAGGTTGTTGACGCGAAGGGTGACGCGATCGGCAACCCAGGTCGCGGTGCGCCAAGTTTTGGATTCATCTGGAACCCGGGCCGTCTCAATGCGTACCGACTCGTCGCGGGAAACTCGCCGAGTAGCGCGGGGGAGGTTGTGATCGACAGGGGCACGGCGAAGAAAGGCAAGCTCCACGTTGGATCGAGAGTCAAAGTACTTTCGCAGAGCGCTCCTGAGGATTTCAAAGTTGCTGGAATTGTTACCTTCGGCGAGGCCGACTCCCCTGCAGGTGCAAGCGTTTCTCTATTTACCTCTGAAGAGGCGCAGCGCTTAAGCGGAGCAGTAGGGCAGTACGACGGGATCTCTGTCTCAGCAGTGGACGGAGTATCCGAAGAGGAGATGGTGCGCCGCATTGATAGCGCTCTCTCTGACCCCAAAGTTGAGGTGATTACTGGTGCCGCCCTCACCAAAGAGAATCAGGACGAGTTCACTCAGCAGCTCTCCTTCTTCAGTACTGCGCTACTTGCTTTCGCACTGATATCTCTCTTCGTTGGTTCGTTCATCATCTTCAATACCTTCTCGATCATCGTTGCGCAGCGAACTCGAGAGATCGGATTGATGCGCGCGATCGGCGCATCGCGTAGCCAGATCGTTAAGTCTGTAATTGCAGAGGCAGCATTGGTCGGAATACTCGCATCCGCTGTTGGGCTGGGTATAGGGATTCTGCTTGCCGCTGGCCTCAAGGCGTTGTTGGCTGGTCTGGGAATTGATATCCCTGCTGGAGCCACGCAAGTGCTTCCCCGAACAATCATTGTTTGCTTAGGCGTTGGAACCTTCGTAACCATCGCGGCATCCGTTCTGCCATCTCGCAAGGCATCGCGCGTATCTCCGATGCAAGCACTGCGCAGCACAGGTTCAGACCCGATGAAGCAACTTGGGCGACGATCAACAATCGGTGTGGTCATCACCGCTGCGGGGGTCGGGTCGCTTCTCTATGGTCTATTCGGCAATGTCAACAATCCGACGCTCTTCGTTGGTATTGGGGCTTTGGTCGTATTTCTCGGTGTAGCTGCTTTAGGCCCGGTGATTGCTCGCCCCGTGAGTCGCTTGCTTGCTTCTCCTCTCCCCAAACTCAAGGGAATGGTCGGCGTACTCGCACGCGAGAATGCAGTACGCAATCCAAGGCGAACTGCGTCTACCGCAGCTGCATTGATGATTGGTGTATCACTCGTTGGGTTCATAACAATCTTCGCAGCCTCTATCAAGAACTCAATTGCTACTGCGGTTGACTCTGCGTTTACAGCAGACTTTGTTATAGCCGCAAAAGGGGGAGGCCCACCGAGCCTCTCCGGGTTTAGCCCCGACCTCGCTAAAAAGATCAAAGATGTCCCGGGAGTAGGTGCATCAAGTGGGCTCAGGTTTGCTGGAGCAGAACTCCAGGGTAAAGGCGTATTCGTTATTGCATCTGACCCTGAAACAAGCACGCAACTCTTCGATGTGAACCCTAAGAGTGGCGACTTCAAACAACTCGGAATCAACGACATCGCAGTCTCTTCAGATCGAATGAAGAAAGAAGGATGGGTACTCGGTCAGAGGATTTCAGCAAAATTTCCAAAGGGAGCATCTACTCTAAAGATCACCGCGGTGTTTGGTATGGGGCAGCAAGCTGGTCTCTCTGACTACTTCATCTCGCTTGACGGCTATGACGCTCATTACACGCAGCAACTCGATAGTCAGGTATACGCCAAGGTTGCTGACGGTGCGAACCCCCGAGTCGTAGCGCGAGACATTAAGAAGATACTGAAGGAGTACCCAACCGCAGAGCTGCTTGATCAGGAGCAGTTCAAGGCGACCAGATCCGGCCAGGTTGACCAAATTCTCAATCTCATCTATGCGTTACTCGCACTTGCTGTTGTAATTGCCCTCATCGGTATAGCGAACACGCTTGGACTCTCAATTGTTGAGCGCACAAATGAACTAGGGCTTCTTAGAGCAGTTGGGATGACTAGACGGCAACTTCGTTCAGCGATTCGCTGGGAGTCAGTGATTATCGCATTGCTCGGGACCGCTCTCGGCCTAGTGATCGCAGTGTTCTTTGGCTGGGCACTTGTGACTGCACTTAAAGATCAAGGGCTCGCGGGTTTTGTTGCGCCAGTAAATCGATTAGCAGTGATTGTCCTTCTCGCAGGCTTTGCTGGAGTAGTTGCAGCGATTCTTCCCGCACGACGCGCAGCACGGCTCAATGTTCTCGACGCTATTTCACAGGAATAACTAAACGCTTTTACGTCGGCTATTAGAAGAAGCCTTTAACGAGTGCCCTTAGGCTTCGTGGGCCGCGCGCAGTTTTGCGTCTTTCTCCTTGACCATCTCAGAGAGGCCCGCCTGGTAGCTCTCCATCCGTCGTTGGAGGTCGAGATCCGAGGACGCAAGAATTCTGATTGCAAGCAGACCAGCGTTTCGCGAGTTTCCAACCGCTACAGCTGCGACAGGCACGCCTGATGGCATCTGCACAATTGAGAGAAGCGAGTCGAGTCCATCGAAATTGGCTAGAGGCACGGGCACCCCGATTACTGGGAGTGGAGTCATGGATGCCGTCATCCCAGGGAGGTGAGCGGCGCCGCCAGCACCAGCGATGATGACTCGGAGGCCACGCTCGGCTGCATGTTTTGCGTAGTCCCACATGACATCTGGGGTGCGGTGGGCCGAGACAATCCGCACTTCATGAGCGATATCGAACTCATTGAGCGCCTCAATCGCCCCCTGCATAACAGGGAGGTCTGAGTCGCTCCCCATGATTACTCCGACTACAGGCAGGCTTGTGGTCACCCCTTGACGTTAGCGTCTATGCAGGGCTCAGTGGCGAGCCGGACAACAGGAGTAGCTAATGCTTAAGACCAGACTTACTGACATCCTCGGAGTTGAGCACCCAGTAATGCTCGCTGGAATGGGTGGGGTCTCGTACCACCGTCTTGTGGCGGCTGTATCTGAGGCTGGGGGCTATGGCACTTTCGGAGCCTCCACTATGAGCGGCGAGGACATGGTCACCGAGATGCGCGCGGCTCGCGCTCTCACCGATAAGCCATTTGGTGTTGACCTGCTTACTGCAATGCCAGACCGCCTCCTCTCGGATGTCGAGACTCTGATCCGCGAAGGCGCAACTGTTTTTGCTGCAGGCCTCGGGGTGCCGCGCGATGTAATTGAGCTCTGCCATGAGAAGAATGTTCTGGTGCTCTCAATGTGCGGCAAGGTTCGCCATGCGATTGCTGCTGTCGAGGCCGGCTGCGACATTGTCGTTGCACAGGGAACCGAGGCAGGTGGGCATACTGGTCAGGTCGCAACCTTCCCATTGATACCCCAGATTGTTGATGCTGTTGACGGACGAGTCCCCGTCGTAGCTGCAGGAGGAATCTTTGATGGTCGTGGGCTTGCTGCTGCGCTTGCACTCGGCGCAGACGGTGTATGGATTGGAACACGATTCATCGCTACGCCCGAGGCTCGAAGCGCTCCTGGTTACAAAGAAGCACTGCTGCGCACGGCGGAGGACGACACAGTAATTAGCAAAGCTTTTACTGGAAAGACACTGCGCGCTGTTCGCAACTCGATGACAACTCACTTCGAGAAGCACCCTGAGGAGCTCTCGCCTTTCCCAACGCAGTTGATTAAGGCAATGGAGGGCGGATGGATGCACCTCGGGGCCGAGGAGTCAACACCAGGTGTAGACCCAGATCGCGAGTGCTACCCAGCTGGGCAGGGAGTCGGCGCCATAAATTCGATCGAGCCAGCAGCAGATATTCTCCACCGCATGGTCGAGGACGCAGAGGCAGTGCTGCGCGGTGTGCCTAGATATTTAGTCTAAGTATCTAAGGGAAGTATTTAGCCTAGAAATTTAGCGGTTTCGACGCATTTTCTCTGTCTCGCTAGCGAGGTCAGACTCATACATCATCTCGACGAGTTCGCGAAAACCGACCTTGGGGGTCCAGCCAAGTACTTCTTTGGCTTTGGTTGCGTCACCCATCAAGAGATCGACCTCAGCAGGGCGATCAAAGCGATTGTCGTGGCGCACGTATGGCTCCCACGAGTCGTAACCAGCAATCTCGAAAGCAAGGTCAAGGAACTCACGAATCGTGTGGATCTCTCCGGTCGAGATCACATAATCGTCTGGGACTTCTTGCTGGAGCATTAACCACATTGCCTCTACGTAGTCTCCGGCAAATCCCCAGTCACGCGCTGCCTCGAGGTTCCCAAGGCTGATCTCGTTCTGGAGTCCTAACTTGATTCGCGCAAGAGAGTTGGTGATCTTTCGTGTTACAAACTCAAGACCGCGAAGCGGGCCTTCGTGGTTGAAGAGAATGCCACTGCTCGCATGCATTCCGTAAGCCTCGCGGTAGTTCATGGTTGTGTAGTGCCCAAATACTTTGGCAACTCCATATGGTGAGCGCGGGTGGAAGGGGGTGCGCTCAGTCTGAGGGGTTTCACGAACCTTTCCAAACATCTCAGATGAAGACGCTTGGTAGAAACGAATTGGGTTGTTATCTGTGCCGCCAACGATGCGCACTGCCTCGATCATTCGAAGCACACCTAGGCCTGTGATCTCGGCTGTGAGTTCAGCCTGCTTGAAGGAGAGCTGCACAAATGAAATAGCACCGAGGTTGTAGACCTCATCGGGCTGAACCTGTTCAACGGCGGCGATGAGTGAGGAGAGGTCACGCAGGTCGCCATCAATCATCTCGATTGCTGGGTTCTCCTCTAGGACCATCTCGGCCTTCGGGTTGGCCTGGCCGCGAATTAGGCCGAATACTTGGTATCCATTCTCCACTAGGAGTTTGGATAGGTGACGACCGTCCTGGCCAGTGATTCCGGTTACCAGTGCGCGTTTCATCTAACTCCTAGTTGCATGTCGGAATTGCCGTTTTGGCGTCCCGAACGATACACCGCATTTCTAGGTGGTTCGGCGAGTCCACTCAGGGTCTAATTGCATCAGGAACTCAGCACACCGTTGCTCTTCATCGGCCTCGCCAATGGCTCCAGCGCTGCGGCGCAGCCCGTCTACAGCACGGAGAAATCCACGGTTTGTCGGCTCGCTCCAGCGAACCCAGCCAGAACCTCGCCACCCCGATTGACGGAGGCGGTCGAGCCCCCGGTGGTACCCAACTCTGTAGCAGGCGTATGCCTCAACGTCGTCACGGGCTAGATCGCCGAGTGTTGCCCAAGCCTCAAGGTTGCGTGGCCACTGCGCCACGACATCTGAGACGAGGTCACGACGAGATGCTGGCGGCGCAGCGAGTGCGTTAGAGAGGGCGCTTGAGGCTTCGAGCTCCTCAGGGGCTAGACGGGTTTCAGGGGGGCCATTTGGATTAAGGCTGATTGGTTGATCGGTCATATGACACACGTTACGCACATATCTCGCCGCATTCCTCATACAACACGGCTTTTGATGATTGGAGCCTGAAAGATCCAGAGCGGGCGAGCATGTGGTTTAGTCATGCTCGACCGGTACGATTACACGGTGAGCAGATCTGAAGTGAGCAAGAGCGAAGTCTTAGAGGACTCAAGCACTGAGACCTCTCGTGCGACTGATACCTCTGAGACCGTCGAAGCGGATAAGGCGGATAAGAGTTCCGAGAAGACCGCGCACTCAACCCCAACGACGCGCCTAGTGCTCGTTCGACATGCGGTTACTCCCCAGACTGGTCCGCTCCTCTCAGGGCGCAAGCCCGGCATTGATCTATCTGAAGAAGGGCGTGCTCAGGCGAAGGCTGTAGGTCTGCGCCTTGCGCCTCCAGTAAAGATTGATCGAATATTTGCGAGCCCGATCGAGCGCACTCAGCAGACTGCCCAAGCAATTGCAGAGCACCACGGCCTCGAGGTAGTGACCCTTGATGGTGTAATCGAGGCTGATTACGGCGACTGGACCGGCGGCGCTATTGCAGAGCTAGCGCGTACAGATCTATGGAGAGTTGTGCAGACTGCGCCATCGCGTGCTCGCTTCCCAAATGGTGAGGGCATAGCGGAGATGCAGGCTCGAATGGTGGCCGCTCTTGATGAAGTAATTGCAAACCACGCTGGCGAGAACATTCTCGTGGTATCGCATGCAGACCCGATTAAGTCGGCGATTGCGCATTACACCGGAATACACCTCGACCTTTTCCAGCGAGTAGTCGTCTCGCCCGCATCTGTAACTGTCTTCGAGTTTGGTGGATTTGGCGGATCTCTTGTGAAACTCAACGAGACCGGGAGCCTCTCCGAGCTCGTTTCTAAACCTAAGGGCGAAGACTCATGAGCGACGACAAGACAATTGAGTTTGAGGAGACGGAGTCGCTTGCTGCGGGTGCGATTGGGCGACCGGGGGAGAGGGTCTTCTACGTGCAGGCCGAGCAGCGCGGAATGAAGATAACAATCTTGGTAGAGAAACAGCAGGTGGCAATGCTTGCTGCCGAGTCAGGTGCATTTCTAGATCGTCTTGAGAATGAATTCCCAGAGGGTGGCAGTAGCGCTGCTTGGCCGCTTCCGCGCTCAATAGTTGAAGAACCTGCAGTTCCACTATTTAGGGCTCGCACAATTGGGATCGGCTATGAACCTGATCGCCAACGAGTATTGATCGAGTTGCAGGAGAATTTCCCTGATGAAGATTCCGAGCTAGAGGAGCCCGAGGGCTTTATCGTGCGTATTTATGCAACCAGAGCGCAGGTGCGCGCTATGTCTGTATTCGGTGCTGCAGCGGTTGGCCAAGGGCGACCCCCATGCCCGCTCTGCACCTTCCCAATGGATCTCGACAGTCATATCTGCCCACGTTGGAACTGAGTAGCGAGACACCCGACACGAATAACCCTGTCGATAGTAGCGACGGTGAAGATCGTGATGCTGAGGTAGTTCGCCTCGGAGAGCTCGATGTATTAGGGCGAATGGCTTGGTCATCTAATGCCACTCTCTTGGTCAATGCATCGCTTGACGGAATAGAGACCAGAGCCATTTACAAGCCAATCCAAGGCGAGCGCGGCCTATGGGATTTTCCAGATGGCACCCTTGCGGGGCGCGAAGTATCTGCTTTTGAAGTCTCTGAAGCACTTGGTTGGGGAGTCGTTCCATACACAGTTCTGCGTGACGGCCCTTACGGGGTGGGGATGGTCCAGCGATTTGTTGACCACGATCCCGACGATCACTTCTTCACGCTTCGAGATCGTTACGCCGATGAGTTTCGTAGATTTGCCGTCTTAGATGTCCTTGCAAACAACACTGATCGCAAGGGCGGTCACTGCTTAGAGGAGAAGGGGACAGGTCGAGTATTTGGAATCGACCACGGACTCACCTTTCACCAAGAGTGGAAACTTCGAACAGTGATCTGGGATTTTGCTGGCGAGGAGATTCCAGATGAGTTGCTTCTTGACGTGGAGAGGGTCGTTGATGACCTATCTAAGAGAGGTGATCTATTCGAGCGAATCCGGGATTTGATCTCGCCATTAGAGATTGAAGCAATGCGAGAACGCGCAGATGAGATCTTGGAGGAGGGGACCTTTCCGATTCCGGATGAGGATTACCACTCCGTGCCCTGGCCTCTTATTTAGGGCCTCTTAGTTAGGGACTCTTACTTAGCGGGCAAGTATTTCTTGTACTGCTGCAAGTGGATCACGGAAAAACTGTGAGCGCGCCAATACCAAGTGAGCGCCAGCGGCGCGGGCTGCTTCGAGGCTCTCAATATCGACGTGAGATCCAAACCCTAGAATTTTTGCGCTCGGCTCTGCATCGGCAATTGCTCCAATCGCATCTGCATTTCTTGCAAGATCGACGATTACCACGTCGGCGCCAGTGCAGCCGTCAGCTCCAGAACCGAACTTCACCCCAGTTATTGAAGCCTGGATCTTGGATCTATCCATAAGGTCGCGTACCAACGCTACGACGACTAGAGATTCGGTCACCACGATGCCTCAGCGTCATCTCGCTGCTCTTCGCTGACTGACTTCGATCCCATTGTGAGTTCGGCTGCGAATGCAGCGATCATTGCTGGGATGATGAATCCCGGTCGCCCGGTTGTCTCGGCTACGAACGTGACTGCAGCAAGCGGAACCCTGTACCCAGCCCCGAGGAATGCTGCTGCTCCCACAACTGCGAAGAGTGTGTCATCTGCACGCCCTATGAGTCCGCCAGCAAGTCGTCCGGTGAGTGCACCAGCCGCGACTAGTGGAATGAATACTCCTCCAACTCCGCCTCCGCTCAGCGTGACTGCATTGGCTGCAATTCGTAGTACGAGCATCCCGGCTATTGCACCGACTGCGTGGGTTGGATCAGCTGCCCACTTAATTGCCAGGGTACCGGTACCGAGAATTGTCCCGTTGTCAGCAATCGTCGAGGCAAGAAGAATAATTCCGAAGAGCAGCAGGCTTGCGATTGGAAGACGCAATGCGAGTGGGTACTTTTTCACGATTCGCTTAGAGAGGCGAATCAAGATTGCGAAGACGTGCGCAATTGCGCCAGCCGCTATCCCAAGAGCGAGAGCGAGGAGTAAATCCCTCCAATCAATATTCATATTTCCATGCACAGGGAAGAGACGCGATGGACCCTCAATCCCGACATTGACTAAGTAACCAGCGAGCGATGCAACCAATATCGGTGCTGGATTGTGGCGACCGAGGCGGCCTCTGAACGGCACCTCTAGAGCAAAGATCGCGCCTGTTAGCGGAGTTTGGAAAAGGGTCGCAACCCCTGCAGCCGCGCCTGCAACCATAAGCATTTTGGTGTCAGGGCGTTTTATGAAACGCCCTAATCGCGTCTCTGCGAATGCACCTATTCCAGCTCCTGCGTAGAGCGCAACTGCCTCAAGCCCGAGTGCTCCGCCGAACCCGATGGTTGCAACTGCACCCATCAGCCTCCCTGGTACAGGCTGTAGATCTAGCTGAGAATCAGGTTCATGGATGTTGCGTATATACGCATCCGCAATCACCGGCGCGGTTCGTCGACCGATAAATCGCAGGCATAGAGCAGCGAGTACGAGACCCACTGCGGGTGCTGCTGCCATGGCTAATAATGGGAGGCTCTGAACCCGAGCAAGCATCTGTGTGAGGGTCAGTTGCTTGATGCCTGTGACAACGAGACCTGTGATCACTCCAACGCCGGCAGCCAAGAGCATCGGCACGATGCGAAGGTCGCTACTTGGCAGCCGTTCTGGCACCGGTGACTCAGACATGGATGCCCTGTTCAGTTGGGGATTAGATATTCAGGCTAGTGAGATTGAAACTCGTAGAGAGTTTTACTTCACTAATAGACGAGGCGCTGCTACTGCTGTCTCAGGCCAGCGCTTGCGCGACTTCTTGGCGAGTTTGTGCATGAGTTCGATAGCGCCAGGGTCGTCGTCTCCTGGGCGTACCTCGATAAGACCTGCTGCGAGAAGCCCATCCATGATCTCGCGCCCAAGATCGGTGCGGATGATTGTGAGGGTCCAGTCGTTGAACGAACCGATTCCGCCGGTAGATATGTCTGCATGCTCTGCTGCAAAGTCGGGGCACGCCTTGCAACCTTCACGCGTCCACTCGTGGCACTCCTTAAGAGGAACCTCGTGGTAGTCACCGTTCTTCATCCAGATCTGGAAGACACCTTTGATGTTCATCTTGCGCATGTCTTCGCGCTTGAGCCCGTACTTAGCCTCAAAGAGTTCCTCGAAGATCGCATCATCAAAAGTCTTGGAGCAGAGTAAGCCGATGTTGAGCGAGAGGCGACGCGCAACCTTTCCGGCCTTGCGCTGCTTCATTATCGGCGGCACCGAAGATTGGCAAGACATACCAACCAATGCGATCTTCTCTGCGCCTGACTCGACAGCTTCGTTGTAGGCGAGAGTGTTAGCGGAGTATGTATAGCGGCTCCCTGCCGAGGCGATTATGTCCTCTCGGGTGCGAGCGACCCCAGGGCGCGCTTTCCAAGTGGATCCGTCACCCTCTAGATAGGAGACGAGAGCTGCATCGATAATTCCTTTGTCGAGGCAGTAGAGGAGAATTGCTGATACGAGTCCTCCGTCTTGACCAACCTCATGGATGATTTTGTCCGAGGCTCGTGCAAGCACGATGTCTTTGTACATGCCCGAGACCTCTTCAGGCTCGCGCTCGCGACCGAACAGGAATTGGTCGATATCGGTCTCCCAATCGCGAAAGCGTGGGCATGCGCGGGTGCAGGAGGTGCAGCCCTTGTCGCCGTGGGAGCAGTCTGATGCTCCGCCAAAATCCTCGGTCTGAAACGGCTTGTAACGGCCTGAGGAGTCGTCGTAGTCGAGCACGTCGTGCGGGCATGCAATTACGCAGCCGGCGCAGCCTGTGCAGAGACCAGAGGTGACCACCTCGTCGTAGAGATGCTTCCATTGAAATTTTTCAGGGGCCATAGGTGGAGAGTCTGACACGCCCCGCGCCGGATTTCTATCTTCGGGCCCTAGGGTTTTTGGAATAGAGGCGCCCGGGCCAGAAGGGCGTTCTGCTGCATATTGTGGGAGAATGAACGGGCGAGGTGCGGAACTAAATTCGGGGCGCAGGGTCTTGGAGATGCGATATGAGTACAACTGCAGTTCAACTCGGGAGAATCCCTGAGCCGCAGGGCGATCGAATGGATCTCTCGATTGAGGGCATGACCTGCGGCGCCTGCGCGGCGAGCGTAGAACGCGGGCTCAGCGCGGTTCCAGGTGTCGCTTCAGCCCATGTCAATTTCGCGACCGAGCGCGCAACAGTGATTTTTGATCCTGCGAGCGCTGACCGCGAGATGTTTGTTGCTGCAGTAGTGGCCGCTGGTTACAGAGTCGCGGCTCCGACTCAATCTGGAGCGCAGATAAAGCCGCCGGACTCCTCAGTAACTCCTCGATTGCTTGTCAGCATCATCCTCACGGTCCCGCTCGTGCTCCTCTCGATGGTGCCCGCGCTTCAATTCGATGGTTGGGGATGGCTTGCGTTTGTGCTCGCCACACCTGTCTGGGCCTGGTGTGCCTGGCCGTTCCACACTGCAGCCGTTAGAAACCTTCGTCATCGTGCAGCGACCATGGACACTCTTGTATCGCTCGGAATTACAGCTGCATGGCTGTGGTCTGTAGTGGCTCTGCTCCAGGGAGGCGGAGACGCCCCGATGAACGGGATGTCGAATGGCGCAACCGAACCTGCGCTCTACTTTGAGACCGGTGCAGTAATCGTGACACTTGTTGTCCTTGGCCGGTGGTTTGAGCGCAGAGCACGCAACCGTGCCGGAGACTCCCTTCGCGCTCTCTTTGCATTAGGGGCGCGTACGGCTTACCTCGAGGATGGTTCAGAGATACCGATCGAAGATCTGCAAGTAGGGAACCGCTTTGTGGTTCGCCCTGGAGAACGCGTCGCAACAGACGGGGTTGTCGTTGAGGGCGCATCAGCCCTAGATGTCTCGATGCTTACTGGGGAGCCGATCCCAGTAGAGGTTGGGGTCGGCGACTCTGTCGTCGGCGCAACCATCAACACAACTGGCAGGCTTGTTGTAACTGCAACCCATGTTGGCTCTGACACCGCGCTGGCGCAGATAGCGCGCTTAGTTGAGGAGGCACAGGGATCAAAAGCCGAGGTTCAGAGGCTTGCCGATCGGGTATCTGGAGTATTCGTTCCAATTGTTTTGCTTATTTCTGTGGCGACTCTCGTGGGATGGCTGCTACTCGGGGGCACATCGAATGAAGCCTTCACTGCAGCTGTCGCGGTTTTGATCATCGCGTGCCCATGCGCACTTGGCCTTGCAACGCCTACCGCGATAATGGTTGGAACCGGGCGTGGGGCAGAGCTTGGGATTCTTATCAAGGGTGGAGAGGTACTCGAGCGCACGCGTGAGGTTGATACCGCGATCCTCGACAAAACCGGCACAATTACGACTGGAAAGATGCGACTTGTAGCGGTCGCTAGTGCCAGCCCGTCAACCGATGAGATACATAACTCGCGAGTTAACGACGAGTTGCTTCGGCTCGCCGCCTCTCTAGAGGAAGCGAGTGAGCATCCAATCGCACGAGCGATTGCTAACGGTGCGCGCGAGAAGGGTATTGAGCTCACGACCCCGACTGATTTCCTAAATGAGGCCGGTGTAGGGGTCGTTGGCAAGATTGACGGCAGAGAGATAAAGGTTGGACGTGCGGACTGGTGCGGAGGGCTTCACGAGGGCCTCGCCGGCGGACTCGCCGAACTCATCTCCGATGCAGAGACTCGCGGCGCTTCAGTTATTTATGTCGGCTGGGAAGATTCGGTTCAGGGAGCGCTAGTGGTCTCTGACACGGTCAAGGAGACTGCAGTCGCTGCGGTGAGTGCGCTAAAACGACTTGGAATTTCCGTAGTAATGGTGACCGGCGACAGCGAGGCAGCTGCGCACTGGGTCGCATCATCTGTTGGAATCGAAAGCGTTATTGCTGGTGTCTTGCCAGCGGGCAAGGCTGAGGTTGTTCGTGGGCTTCAAGCTGATGGGCACATAGTCGCTGTGATTGGTGACGGGATTAACGATGCTCCAGCTCTCGCTCAGGCCGATCTTGGAATTGCGATTGGAACTGGTGCAGATGTTGCTCTTGAAGCAAGCGACCTAACTCTTGTCTCGGGTGACCCACGTGGTGCCGCTGATGCAATTGAGCTATCGCGCAGGACACTATCGACAATTAAGGCGAACCTATTCTGGGCCTTTGCTTATAACGCTGCCGCTATCCCACTTGCCGCTGCAGGGATTCTCAATCCGGCAATCGCAGCGGCAACTATGGCGTTCTCAAGTGTTTTTGTGGTCTCAAACTCTCTACGCCTCCGCAGGTTCAAGCCACTTAGGTAGAGCGCCATAAAACTTCTGTGGAATTACACAGCGGGCACTGCACGACCGGCCGATTAGAGGCCTACTTGGAGTTGATCCAGCCTTCAACGATTTCTTGCTGAGCCTCGGCGAGTTCGCGAAGACTGCTGATGATCGCGTTCTCAACGCGAGCCCCGACGAGAAGGACCTTGACCTTGATCATGCCCTTCACTATCCGCGTGCTCGCTCTGCCATCATCGCTCGGCTCCACGCGGGCGGTGTACCGACCCTGCAGTAAGTCTGAGTAGTGATCAGGGCGTATCTCAAAGCGAGACAAGCCTGCAGCGAGGTCGTGCTCGCCCATCTCAACCCAGGTGAGTTTTGCTGGATCAATGACTCTACGAACCGCTGACGAGAGCTCGGCCTCAAATCGATACCGCACGCTCTGCCTAATCCGGTCGCCGCTGCGCTCGGTTGAGAGGACCGTTGCCTCTGCGAGGAGCGGTAGTTCGGTCATCTGTTGGAGGAGGTCTGGGTCGACCAATGCCGCGGCTACTGCCACCCCGGATTGATCAAACCGTTGGTCAAGTGTGAAATCCACATTTAGAGAATAGGTTGCGCGGGCAGCCAACGTGTTCCAAGTACCTGCATCTGTGCTCTAGCCTTGCGAATCCATGAAGATTGCTGATGCACTCAAGGCTGGGCCTTGCTATTCATTTGAGTTCTTTCCCCCGCGTAGCGAGGAGGCCGAGCGCAACCTCGCTACGGCTATTCGCGAGCTTGCTCCCCTTGCCCCCGCATATGTGTCTGTCACCTATGGCGCTGGCGGCTCTACACGGGACCGCACCCACGATTTAGTTGTTGAGATCCTCCGCGACACGGGGATAACCCCGATGGCGCATCTCACATGCGCATGCCACTCACGGCAAGAACTAGTTGATGTAGTTACGCGTTATCGAGACGCGGGGATCGAGAACATCCTCGCTCTCGGAGGCGATCCACCCGCAGACTCTGACCTACCTCCAGGCGAGTTGAAGTATGCGAGTGAACTCGTTGACTTAATCAGGGGCGTCGGCGACTTCTCAATCGGAGTCGCTGCTCACCCAGAGCCTCATCCGCATAGCCCAAGCATTGAGGAGGATCGACGACGCACTGCGGAGAAACTCTCGAAAGCAGATTTTGCCGTGACGCAGTTCTTCTTCGATGCTCGCCATTACTTTGATCTTGTTGAGTCGCTGCACGCACTTGGTGTTGATAAGCCTGTGATCGCAGGGATAATGCCCGCTACTTCGATGCGCTCAATTACTCGAATGTCAGAATTGCAGGGCAGCGAGTTTCCAAGGGACCTTGCTGCCAAACTTGAGGCTGCAGAGCCAGACGGGCCTGAGGCTGTGCATCGCGTTGGTGTCGAGGAGGCGACGCGTCTATGCCGCGAGCTCTTAGACGGCGGTGCACCCGGTCTGCATTTCTTTACGCTCAACCGCTCAACTGCAACACGAGAAATTTACGAAGCCTTGGGTTTGTAGATAGAGAATTCTCGTCGCGTAGATCAAACACGGCTCGAGATAGTTAGGGAAACGGAGACCTTACGAAATCGGGGGCCCTTGCGGACCCCCGAGTCGATGGCGGAGGGGGTGGGATTTGAACCCACGGTGACTTGCGCCACAATGGTTTTCGAGACCATCCGATTCGGCCGCTCTCGCACCCCTCCAGGTTTGTTGATTCTAGTTTGTGGGTCAGCCCCGACGTTTAGCGAAGTAGTTCGTTAACAGTAGGGCGCCCTCCGCGGCATGAATACCGCTTACAACTTGAACCTCATGGTTAAGGCGCGGGTCGCATGACAGGTTGTAGAGCGTCCCCATTGCCCCCGCCTTGGGGTCAGCTGCCCCGAATACAACCAAACCGAGTCTTGAGTTGATGGAGGCACCCGCACACATCGGGCATGGCTCGAGAGTTACGACAAGAGCGTATTCATTTAATCGCCACGAGCCGATTGCAATCGATGCATCGCGTAGAGCAAGTATCTCTGCATGCGCAGTTGTGTCCTGCGTGAGCTCGCGTTCGTTGTGGCGCGATGCGATTACTTGGCCGGTCTCGATGTTTACGACGATCGCCCCAACTGGAACATCGCCATGCGCAGTAGCCGCTTCAGCCTCTAGGAGAGCAAGGTCCATCCAGGACTGCAGAGTCTCTAAAGAAGGGCCAGTGGCGTCGATGCTCATGGGCGGCAAGCGTAGGGCGCGACTACCTAGTACTAACGATGGCGGAGGGGGTGGGATTCGAACCCACGGAGCTTGCGCTCACACGCTTTCCAAGCGTGCCGATTCGGCCGCTCTCGCACCCCTCCCGGGGACGCAGATGGTACAGGGCGCAGAGGCTGATACGGTGGCCGGGCGGACCGTGCTAGGTGGGGAGTTCGTGGTGCCCTATACCCCAGATCCACTTTTAGGGGGCTGAATTCCCATCCGAGGCCCGATTTGCCACTGTTAGAGCGCCTCGCACGTGGTGTTGTGAGTCGGGTCCTTAAGCAACGGGATCTTCGTGAAACGAGTCAGGTCCGTAAAGGAAGCAGCTCTCAGCGGAGCCCCCCGTGTGCCTTGAGGTAGCCCGGCTTCTAGCCGGCGACGAGACACGCGGGCAGTGGCTCCGGGTCGACGGTGGGTGCACGGTCCGCACTTTTTATTTCGGCACTAACCAAACTCCCCAATTATTGGTTAGTGATCGGGCCTGTAATTAGTCCCCCTCGGTCGCTAGGGTCAGGGGCAATGGCATTCCAGTCGCTCTACCGCAAATACCGACCCCAGCGTTTCGATGCTTTGGTTGGCCAAGACCCAGTTACGACTGCACTTCGCAACGCTGTACGCGAGCACCGTGTTGGGCACGCATATTTACTCTCAGGGCCTCGCGGCACAGGTAAGACCACTAGCGCGCGAATTCTTGCGAAGGCTCTCAACTGTCTCGACCTAGGTGCTGATGGCGAGCCGTGTGACGCATGTATTAACTGCACTGGCATCAGTGCTGGAACGTTTACCGATTTGATTGAGCTCGACGCAGCATCAAACCGCGGCGTACAAGAGGCGCGCGATTTGGTCTCTCGAATCAACCTTGGTCTAGGAGCAGGTTCATCTCGCAAGGTATACATCCTTGACGAGGTCCACATGCTCACAACGGAGGCATCCAATACGCTTCTCAAGACCCTTGAAGAGCCACCAGACCATGTGGTTTTTGTACTCGCAACAACTGATCCACAGAAGGTGCTCCCGACAATTAGATCGCGCACCCAGCACTTTGAGTTCTCTCTGCTCTCGGTTCAAGACCTCTCTGCACACCTCGCACATATCCTTGATTTAGAGGCTGTTGAGTATGAGGATGAGGCACTCGAGATTGTTGCGCGTGCTGCAGCCGGTAGTGCCCGTGACGCTCTCTCGCTACTCGACCAAGCTCTGGCCCACTCCGATGGTCGTGTAACGGCTGAGCAGGTTCGTCGTGCATTTGGAGGCTCTCCATTTGCGCAGCGCTTGGCCGTGTTAGATGCAGTCGCCGCGGAGGATACGGCTGGAGTGCTTGTTTGTAATGCAGCGTTGCTTGCATCAGGTCATGACCCGCGCAGGATTGCAGAGGATCTCCTTCGAACACTTAGAGATACTTTTCTCTTGATTGCAGGTGGCGGTCGTGTCGAGGTTGATCCTCCGTTAGAGGAGCAAGCGCAACTTAAAGTTGTTGGTGCTGCTCTCGGCACGGCGCAGATGGTGCGAGCGCTCGAGACTCTTGGGCAGGCAATCATTGATATGCGTGGCTCCGAGGCAGCCGACCCGCGACTCGTGTTGGAGGTTGCATTGGTGCGCCTCGCGCGTCGCGATACGGGCACGCCGCTCCAGGCCCTCTCGGATCGTGTTGAGCGCCTTGAGCGCGCAGTGGGCGAGGGGCGCTCGATCTCAGCGGTACCTAGCGGCGATGAAGGTCGAGAGAAGGCAGCGACGCCGAGAGCAGCGGCACCACTGGCACCTAAAACTCCGCAAGTAACTGAAGCTCCGTCGCGACCGCAAGCACCTCAGCCTGCGAGCGCGTCGGCGCCGCGTCCGAGTGCACCGAGTCCTCCAATCTCTCCAAAGCCGTCAGGCTCTCCAGAGCCCGAGGAGCCAACATTCTCCCCATCCTCACCGCGCCCTGGTCTAGGGGCGCTGAGGGCCTCTGTGAGAGCGATTACTGATG
>JBAWWI010000026.1:0-24206 GCA_037146835.1 Actinomycetes bacterium
TTGGTGCGATGATGCCCCGGTGGCAGATGATGAACTACTTGTACTGCGGCACGACCGCGACGGCCTCTCTACCCTCACTCTTAATCGACCGGACAAACTCAACTCCCTTACCCCTGGAGTATTCGTCGCACTTCGCGATCACCTCGAGGCGATAGCGGTTGATGCAACAGTCAACTGCGTCGTGCTTCAAGGTGCAGGGCGTTCGTTCTGTGCGGGCCACGACCTCGCTGCAATCTCCACCGGCGAGCGCGCGCCTAGCAAACACTTTGAACCTGAGACGGTTGACCTCCTTGAGCAACTCCCCCAGCCAACAATTGCGCGACTCCACGGGCACTGCTTCACAGGCGGTCTTGAACTCGCTCTCGCATGTGACGTTCTCATCGCAGCGACGAATACAAAACTTGGAGACACTCACGGCCAGTGGGGGCTAGTACCGATCTGGGGAATGTCGGTTCGCCTACCAGAGCGCGTCGGTAACTCCATGGCAAAGCAGTTGATGTTCACGAGTAGACGTATTAGCGGAGCGACTGCACACGAGATCGGTCTTGTGGATGTCGCTGTACCTGAGGACGAGCTCGACTCCGAGGTTGCGCGGATGGCTGCGGAGATTCTTATGAACTCCCCCGGCACGAATAGACGAGTAAAACTCCTAATCGCCGATCGCTCCGAGCGCACGCGCATCGAGGCATTGCTCCACGAACGAACACTCCCCCACGGTTTACCTGAGGACATGGCTGAGAGACTCGCCGGTGGTTGATCCAACGCTGGCGCTCAAAGATTTCCCGGGCCGCGCGGATCTAGAGTCGCTCCTCCTAACGCTTCTACCCGAATCTTGGATGGAGGCAGTGCGCGCAGGCGATGAAGAAGCCGTCGAGTTACTTAAAGAGGGCCTCAACAAACCTGCCATAGTGCGCACGCTCGGCGAGGCAGGCTGGGTAGCGCCTCACTATGCGGTAGAGCATGGAGGACGCGGCCTCTCGCGTGATGATGCAGTAGCTGCGCTCACGCTTCTTAATGTCTGGGATGTGCCCCATGTGCCCGGTGGCTCAGGCCTCCCACTCGCTGCGCCAACAATTGAACAGTGGGCTGACGAGGATACAAAGCAGCATCTTTTGCCCCCGCTTGTTAGTGGGGCGCAGCGTTGGTGCCAACTCTTCTCCGAACCTGGCGCAGGCTCTGATATGGCTTCACTTGCCACAACAGCGGTTCGCGATGGCGACGAGTGGGTAGTAAACGGGCAGAAGGTCTGGACAACTTTTGGTCATCATTCTGAGCGAGCGATGCTGATTGCGCGCACCGATCCTGATCTACCGAAGCACAAGGGCATTACTTACTTCGGTCTAGATATGAAGGCTCCCGGAGTTGAGATACGGCCTCTCATAAATATTGCAGGGCAACTCGAGTTCAATGAAGTTTTCCTGACCGATGTGAGGGTCCCCGATATTGATCGCATCGGACCAGTCGGCGAGGGCTGGGCTGCGGCCATGACAACTCTCGGAGCGGAGCGCCACGCCCTCTCTGGCTCCGGCAAGAAGAAGCGCAGAGCATCGGATGAGATCCTCGGCGGAAAGCCATATGCGGAGGTCGAGCAGATGGCTGTCCTTCGCGGAATAGGCCGCGATCCGATTGCGCGCCAACGCTTGATGAATGAGTACATCGCAGGGCGCGTGCTCACCATGAACCTTCAGCGCGCTCGTGACCGTGCTGCCGCGGGCTACGCACCAGGGCCGGAGGGTTCATTAACAAAGATCTCAAAGGCAGCATCGAATCAGCATCTACAAGAAGTAGCGATTGAACTACTAGGTGCCGATGCGATGGCTTGGATGCCCGATGACCTCGAGACCCCTGAGTGGATCGCGCAGTTCTTACGCACCCGTGCTAACTCCATTGAGGGCGGCACCTCAGAGATCCAGCGCAACATTATTGGGGAGCGCGTTCTTGGCCTTCCGCGAGAGCCCGATGCATTCAAGGGCCAGCCTTGGCGTTTAGTTCCGCGCAGTTAACGGGTACGGGGGTTTGTGATGTCCGATCAAATACCAAAGCCTGACGCAAGGTCCGCGGACTTCGTCTGGATAGACCTTCAAGAATCAGATTCACAGCGCCGTGTGACGAACAACCAGATCGAGCAGTTCAATCGTGATGGGTACTTCATCATTGAAGGAATGATCCAAGAATCAGATCTCGCATCGGTACGCGAGATTGCAGATCAGTACTGCAGTTCAATCGAGACGCTCCTTAAGTCTCTCCCTGATGAGCGGATATTTATCGCCGAGCGCGGCGCTATTACTTTTGCTCCGCATGCAGCAGCGCAGTTTGAGGCAATACGCGAGTTTGTATCGTCGAGAAGTGTTACAGACGTCGTATTTGACATCATCGGACCAGATGCCCGCCTCTACCACGATCAGTTTGTATACAAAGGCCACGAGAAACCAAGACACTTTCCCTGGCACCAAGACAACGGGTATGCATTCGTTAGCCCAGAGAGTTACCTAACTATTTGGATAGCGCTTAGTGACGCTCCGATTGAGTCAGGGTGTGTGTGGGTTGCTCCCGGGATGCATCGCAATGGAACGCTTATTCACGCCTACATCGAGCCGCTCGGCTGGCAGTGCTTCGACGATCCTCCGGTGGATCCGGTAGCCGCACCGATCAAGGCTGGGGATGCGGTCGTGTTCTCGAGCATTGCTCCTCACCTAACTGGACCGAATGTCTCGAACGAAATCCGCAAGGCATACATACTTCAATTTGTTGCACCCGGAGCCACACGATTTGGGCATGACGATCCCCCAGAGGGCATCTCACTCGACGACGACTCAAAATTCCCGCTCGTACTCAAGGACGGAGTCCCTACATAAGAGATCCGGACGGCCATCAGCGCCGCCTCAAGCCGGATCGAGCGGGATCTAGCGGGATCGAGAACGCACCCCATGTTCTGTGCCACGATGAAGCGTGCCTCGAGTCCCGGTAGTCGACATATCTAATCCGAGTTCGACCGAACTCGGGGCACTCGACTCTGCGTGCAGAGACCACGGATTCTTCCTCCTTGCCGGCCATGGCCTCGACGAGATCATCGCTGAGACATGGGAACAGACGCGTCGGTTTTTTGATGCAGATCGCTCATTGCGCAAGGCCGTGGAGCGAACGCTTGAGAATCCCCTCGGTTACTTTGATCGAGAACTCACAAAACGAGAGCGTGACCATAAAGAGGTATTCGACTTCATAGACCCGTCAGTTGAGCGCCTCGATGCTCGTAATCGGTGGCCTGAAGACCTCGAGGGATTCCGTACAACTCTCAAGGCTTACTTCGATGCGTTTAGCGACCTCACCTCTAGAACCTTAGATCTAGTGCATCGCGCTCTCGATCTCTCTGCAGAGTCAAGAGCCCTTACTTCCTTCGATAGAAACAGCAGCACTGTCCGACTAAATCACTACACGCTCGGCGACCCCGTACCCGAGAGCGAACGTGATGGCCTAGCACTGCTCGGCAAGACCGCTCTTGGATATCACACCGATCCGGGGGCGATTACCCTGCTTCTTCAAGACGACACTGGCGGGTTGCAGGCTGAGTCGCTAGGTGATGGGTGGATTGATGTTCCACCAACGACAGGAACCGTTGTTGTGAATCTCGGCGACTGTATGCAGGCCTGGACCAACGACCGCTATCGCGCTGCAGTTCATCGAGTACTTCCAATGACCACCAAGCGGCGCTTCAGTATTCCGTACTTTGCTAATCCGCATAGAGATGCCATGGTCGCTCCGCTCCCCGATCTCTCCACTGAGGGAGCGCGCTATAGAGAGTTTGCGTGGCGCGAATATATGGCGGCACGCGCGTACGACAACTTCACGGATCTAGGTGAACCAGATACTCAGGTAACAGACTTTCGTATCTAGCAATCCAGCTGAAGGAGATCAGAGATCGCCTTTATATCAAGGCGAATCGCTCTCTAATACTGAGCAGCCAATTCAGATTACTAGCCAAAGCGATGTGTCTCTCTGGAGAACCTAGGTTTAGAAAGAGGCGTATATGTCCTTTGAAATTGGGACTTTTGGCCCAAACCGAGGGACCTACGGCACGCTCGCCGGGAAGGCGATTCAGCGCATACTTCTCTCGTTGCCAACTCGGTAACTCCCCCAAATAATTGGAGAATTCATGAAGCGTCGCACCCTCGACATCATTTTTAGTTTCGGCGGCCTAGCCCTCGCCGGGCTACTCCTCATACTCGGGCTGGTCATGGCAAACCAAGCCGATTTTGCCAAGACCTACGTTAAGGATCAGCTAAGCCAGCAGAAGATCACGTTTACACCAGTGGTTGGGCTCTCGCCAGAAGAGAAGAAAGCAACTTGCCTAGTGGATAACGCTGGCAAGGCCCTCATTGCTGGCAAGCAAGCGGAGTGCTACGCGAATGAGTACATCGGACTTCACGTCACCGAAATCAACGGGGGCAAGACCTACTCCCAGACAAGCGGCGAGGCTCGAGCCAAGAAGGCCGAGGCTGATGCAGCGAAGGCCAGCGGTGCAGCGAATGCAGGTGTGCTTGCCGGTGAGTCAGCGGCTCTAACCGGTAAGACAGACGCGCTGTTCCGGGGCGAGACACTCCGTGGATTGCTGCTTACCTCTTACGGTTTCAGCATCTTCGGTGAGCGAGCCGGGCAAGCAGGGTTCGTTGCCTTTGCGGCGGCGTTGGTACTTCTCCTCGCATCACTCGCTGGTTTCGCACACGCCTTTACGAAGCAAGCAGACCACGAGATCCTGAGCGGCAAGTAGCCCAGGTTCTCCAACTCTCGCTCTAGCGAGCGCGCACGGAGAGACAGGGTCTCTATTTGACTGTTTCTTTTTGACTGTCTCTCTGACTACGAGGCCTCCTCAGACGCTAATCGGCCCCCACCGAGAAGCGACGGGGAGGCTTCGTGCGCGTTAGCCTCCCTAGATATGCAGGGATCAGTAAGAATTCAAATGAAGGCCACACCCGAGAAGATCTGGGCACTCGTCTCAGATGTAACCAAGATTGGCCTATACAGCCCGGAGACATTCGAGGCCGAGTGGCTTGACGGAGCAACAGCTCCAGCGATCGGCGTGCGCTTCCGAGGCCACGTCAAGCGCAATGGCCGCGGACCCACCTACTGGGCTAACTGCTACATCACAGAGTGCGAGCCAGGGAGCATCTTTGAGTTTGGCGTAGGCGAGCCCGGTAAAGCAGTCAACACCTGGCGCTACGAGATCACACCAACCGATGCAGGCTCAGAGGTAACAGAGTCTTTTCAACTAACTCAAAACACGGCCATGCGTGTTTACTGGGCGTTACTCGGTTGGGCAAGGGGCAAGACAAATGAGCGCGGAATGCTCCAGACGCTTGAGCGGATCAAGGCCGAGGTAGAGGCACCGAGCGCTTAACAGCTCAGGGGCTAGTTCCGGCCGGGGGCTTCACCGACGGTCGGGAGAGTCTTGCGCTCCTTCTCGCACCAGCCATCGAACTCTGCCTCAAGATCAACACGAGCGTTGTTTGTCTTAACTTCGTCGAGCCATGCCGCTAGAGAGCTCTCTAGTCTCTCAAGCAACCCGCCGGTATCGACACCACGTTTTACCAACTCTTCGGTGACTCTGCGGTAGTACCAGAGCTGTCCATCGCGCCCAGACTCTGGCTTAAAACGAGCAAATAAATCATCACCGCTAATCGCGTAATCGGTGCGGCAACGCTCAACGTTGTCGAGTTTGTCGGCAGCGCAGACAATCACATACTCAGGGGGTGCAGATGCAATGTGATTGATGTACCTCACCTTGCGCGGGAACCATTCTTCCTTATCCTTCCGATTAACTACCCAAGAGTCGCTACATGCGTCAACGATGGCGGCGACCGTCTCGCCCCAGTCCTTACGAATCTCTATAAGAACCGGAGCTCCGCCCTTATCCTCAACAGTGTCGTGGAGCCAAGCAGCAGCAACCTGCTCATCGGATCCGCCGTGATCTGCAGCTAAGCCGGCGACTCTCGCAAAATGCTCAAAATCGGCGCTGGTCTCGCCAAATAAATCTGCAGCCCTATCCCTCGCCCTGCCCTGAAGCGTCGTTGCCTCGACACCAAGTTCAAGAGTGGTCTCGCGTGAGCGTGTGGTCTCAAATGAATTGTTCGTAGTAATGCCTCCTGCCCAGTGCATCGCGTCACTAAACAAAACGATGCAGTCTGAATCGAAGAGAGACCCCTCCGACAACTAAGAGAGTACAACGAGGGTGTGACACCATTGGTGTCAAAGACGTTTAGTTGCCGTTAGTTTCCGACAAGTTTCTCAAGAGACGCGGAGAAACGCGCTCCGCCGATTGATTCTGCGAGGTGTAGCGCTTCGATATCTGCGATGTCATGCTCACTTAGATCAACAGCAAGCGACTCTGCATTCTCAATGAGACGAGAGACACGTCGGGTTCCTGGAATCGGCACTAGATGCGGGCCCTGTGCAAGTACCCATGCAAGAGCAAGTTGCCCGGCGGTGCATCCCTTAGCGGATGCCAACTCTGCGAAACGATCCACTAAGACTTGGTTCGCCTCGAAATTCTCCTCGCTGAATCTCGGCATTGATTTTCTAAAATCTCCATCGCCAAGTGGATCCCTTGATGCGGTGAGTAACCCACGCCCTAAAGGACTAAATGGCACGAAACCGATACCAAGTTCGTCGAGGGTGCCGAGAAGTTCATCCTCTGGCCAGCGTGTAACTAACGAGTACTCACTCTGAATAGCAGTAATCGGATGAACCGCGTGGGCGCGCCTGATCGTTGCCGGTGCCGCCTCGGATAGACCTAAATATCGGATCTTCCCTAGTGCGACTAACTCAGACATCGCACCGACGGTCTCCTCGATCGGAACCGATGTATCGACTCTATGCGCGTAGTAAAGGTCAATGACATCAACTCCTAGCCGTAGAAGCGATGCATCACACGCCTCATGTACATACGCAGCATCACCGCGGATGGAGGGAGCAGGTGCACCTGGGAGCGCAGTGAATCCAAACTTCGTGGCGATCGTTACCTCATCGCGTACCGAGGCAAGGGCAGCTCCGACAAGAGTCTCATTGTGGCCAAGTCCGTAGACGTCGGCCGTGTCAAAGAATGTAATCCCAGCGTCCAGAGCAGATTGAAGCGTAAGGCGGCTCTCGTCATCATCGGATGCACCGTAAGTACTAGAGAGAGACATGCAGCCAAATCCAAGTGCTGATACCTCTAGCTCGCCAAGTGTTCGAGTGATCATGGTCATTTTTGCTCGACTTTCATGCGCTTAGCGCTTTGGTGGCCTAGGAATAAAACCAGAAGTCTTCTCTACATACTCAGCGAAGCCCTCACGCGTGCTCGCCATGCGTTTCTCTAATAGCGGCTTACCCGAGACACTCGTGAGCAAGCGAGTCATCGCAAGCGGCGAGAGGATCGTGAGTAACGCCCACCCACCCGATGCTGCGACGATGAAGATCCCCCACCAAACAAGTGCGTCGCCAAAATAATTGGGGTGTCGAGTCCATGCCCATAGGCCTTGGTCCATCACTCGAGACTTGTTAGCTGGGTCTGCACCAAATTTAGAGAGTTGCCAATCACCGATCGATTCGAAAGCAAAACCTACCGCCCAGATAATTGCGCCGAGAATTTCAAGCGCGATTATCGGTGAGCCGGCATTCATCCCAACCGTCACAGGCAGGGAGATAAATATAAGGAGCCCTGCCTGAAGACCGTAAATAACACGCAGCGCATAAGCAATCTCGCTACCACCTTTTGCTCCACGCAGAATCTGAGCGTAACGAGGGTCTTCACCGGCTCCCCTGCTGCGCCAAGCAAGGTGCCAAGCAAGGCGAAGCCCCCAGAGCGAGACCATCACAAGGAGAAGCACGCGCTGAGTCGAGTCAGCAGAGTCGTTGCCAGCCGATACAAAGAATCCAACTACCGCTACAGCAACGAACCCGAGCGGCCAGAAGACATCTATATCTCGATAGCGCCCCAGAATTCGCCCAACGGTGAAGGCCACCGCCATAACTGCCACGACTGCAACACCCGAGAGAGCGATAGCAATAAGCATGATCTAAAGACTAACTACTCAGACCCGAAGAGGTCGCTTTAGGGGCGCTACGGTTAGTAGATGCCTAGCAAATTGATCTACGACGCTGACTGTGGATTCTGCACGGTAAGCGCTCGTTGGATTGAGTCGCGTTGGCGCTCTGGTGATGCTTCACTTGTTGCATCGCGAGATTTGAGCGATGAAATACTCGCCGAGTACGGGCTCACGCGCTCAAGCGTCGATGCCGCGGTGCAGTGGATCGATGCTGACTCCAATGCGCATTCTGGGGCGAGAGCAATCGGGCTTGCGCTTATAGCGACTTCGGGATGGACACGATTAGCAGGGCGAGTGATCAACGCCCCACCGGTGCGTTGGATCGCACCAGTTTTTTACAGAGTTCTTGCAGCCAACAGACATCGCCTGCCTGGAGGAACAGCAGAGTGCAAGATCGACACCTAGAGCGTTAAATCCGCTGCGGGCAATGTACCCTCAAGGGGTGCCCGCCGATCCCCTGATTCACGCCATCCCAGATAGTCAGCGCTCAGCACTAGTAGGCGTCCTCACCGCTGCCGGGGCCGCGATCCTTTGGGGAACCGGCACCGTTGCAACTTTCGTAGTCCTAGATGCCGGCGTCTCAACCTCGATCTTCACGGTCATCGAGATCGGCTCGAGCATCGTGTTCTTAACAGTTATGTCCCTCGTTCTCGGGTCACGGCTCCCTTCGCTTAGAAAAAACGCTCGAGTCGGTGCGCTTGGGATTCTTGAACCCGGGCTCGCATACGTGCTCATGAACTTCGGCCTCGCCCGAACATCAGTCACGCATGCCGCGCTACTTGGGGCGACCGAGCCAGCACTGATCGCACTTCTAGCTTGGTTACTGATCGGGTCGAAACTACCTCGGCGCCTCATACTCCCCATGGGGACCGCGCTCATTGGAACGGTACTAGTAGTGACCGCAAATGCAGCAGGTAGCGGAGCGAACTGGTTCGGAGATGTTCTAGTCGCACTTGGATTCGTCGCCGCATCGCTCTATGCAGTTGGGAGCAGTCGCGTTGTTGAGGATATGAAGCCGCTAACAGTTGCATGGATACAGCAGATATTTGCCTTCGCCATAATTGCACCGCCGCTTATTTTTATCTCGTTCGCGCAGGGAGTTGGATCCACATCCTCCTCCATAACGTGGCTGGCGATTCCGATTATTGGGGTAACGAGCTCGTCATTAACCTTCTGGCTCTACTTGACCTCACTAAAGCATGTGAGCCCGGGAACGACAGCTCAATTCCTTGCCTTGATCCCCGTCACAGGATTCCTCGGAGCGGTATTCATTCTGGGTGAGGAGACGACTACAACAGCCTTCATAGGTGCTGCAATAGTGCTTGCCTCATTGATGGCAATAGCGCGCATGGAGCATCGAGCAGAACTCGAGGCTATGGGTGCTCGCTCCACCGCCCCCTAGAACAGGACCAGTTCGTCAGGACCTATACACCAGGACCTATACACCAGGACCTATACACCAGGGCCTATACACCAGGGCCTATACACCAGGGCCTATACGCCTGGGCCTATTCATCAAGACCTATGCGTCTGGGCACCAATTGCCATGGAATCCCGCGGGGACTCTGGCGGGTAGGTGCACGACTGCGACCGGCTCTCCGGCGATGTCTTGAGCATTTAGCACGACGAGGTCGCTATTGCCTTCGGCCTTATTTAGGCGAAAGCCAATGAGCCAACCATCGTCTTCAGCGGTCGCTCCATCACGCGCTACGAAGACGGCCTCGCCATACCCAAACGCGTCGCCCTCATCGCGTACCTCAGAGGTGCCATTCAATAGGTCATATTTGACAAGACCCCCTTGGTGAAAGTGCTCCTTGAGCGCGGATGCATACCCATATCGATTCTCCGCCCCCACTCGCGATTCGTTGACACGCGGAAACTCAACCGCTCTGTCGTCGAGTCGCTCAACTGCACTTTTGCCTGTCTCTGGCGATAGGACCCATCGCTCTAAAACAGGGTCACCCTCTAAAGGCCCGCGGCGTTCTACGTCGAACATGCTTGGATGCCGAACCACGTCAATAACAACGCTGCCATCGGCACGATCGTAAGCATTCATTGGATGGAACACGTAGCAAGAAGGAACCTCACACCATTTGATCTCACTTGCATCGCCATCCCGAGGGAGAAGCCCAACGCGTGCTTTGTAATTCGCGTCCCAGAGGTATGGGAACCGAGAACCCTCCATTGCTGCATCAAGATTGAATACACAAGGCAGATCAAATACGACAACAAAACGATCAGTAATTGCGGTGTCGTGGATCATCGGACCGCCCGGCAATGGAATATCGAGGGTCTTGCGAACACGACCATCACGACCGACCACGACATACTGTGCAGAGTTGCCTCTCTCCCAGTGGTAGGTCATCACATGCAGCTCGCCTGTTATTGGATCGAGTTTTGGATGTGCGCTGAAGGCTCCATCAAGAGTGCCGCCCAAATTCGAGATAGAGAGAGTCTCTAACTCGTCTGAGAGTTCAATCGGCGGGAATCCGGCCTCTATGAGAGCAAGCGTCTTACCTGCAAAGGAGATGACGTTTGTATTTGCAGATGCTGTTACATGGTTTGATGCCCATGGATTAGGCACGTGCGATTCTCCTAAGAGGTCACTCACCTCTGCGCTGCGCACATATCGGTTTCGATACCACTCAGCACGGCCTTCGTTGAGACGAATCCCGTGCACCATTCCGTGGCCGAGAAACCAATGGTGACGCTGCTCATCTATGGTGCCAATCGGGTTGGGTCCATTACGCAGATAACGCCCGGTGAGCTCGATAGGCAGAGCGCCTTCGATGCTGAGATTCAATCGCGTTTCTTCTGTGGTTACAGGTGCAAACTCGCCATGAATGAATGGGTGCTCGACGCTCGCCTGTGTCATCTCTGCTCCTATTGGTTATTAACTATCTCTTCGCTCTCTCACACATCTGTCTCATCTGTCTCGTCTATCTCGTCGCCGGCTAGGGGGTGATTCTGAATTCGGCGAGACGCTGCGAAGCCTAATAAACCAAGCACCCCGAGCGCCCCTAACGCAGCCTTAAGGCCATCGATCTGGGCAGTTACGTAGTCGCCAACCACGGCGTCGACCTCGCTACTCGGTAGACCACTCGCCTCGGCTGCTTTCCGAGCCTGGGCCTCTGACACGAACGCGACACCAGTCCTTGATGCAGCCTCTACGGCAACTTTGGTCTGGGGCTCGACCTTTGGATTAGACCCAACTGTTCGTGTAAACGCCGAGTTCAGGCCCGAGAGAAGAATCGCTCCGATAAGCGCTGTGCCTAAAGAAGCCCCGAGGTTTTGGGCAGTGCCCTGCAGTCCACCAACTTCGTTGCTCCTTGTTACCTTCACCGAAGACTGCGTCACATTGCCCAACTGCGAAGCGACGAGGCCGATGCCCGCACCGGTAATCGACATAGCAAGCACAAACAAGTTCGAACGAAGATGCACATCAATGGAAGCGATGCAGAACACCACACCAATAATCGTAAGCGTTAGACCGACGCGTACAAGTCTGCGAGCCGAGAACCGGGACGAGAGAGCGGCTCCCAAGAATGACGCGATTAGTAGCGCAACTGATAGCGGAAGAATTCGGAGTCCAGAGTCAAGCGCGTCTAAGCCCAATACGAACTGAAGGTATAGGGGCAGAACGAAGAAGATCCCAGCAATTACAAACTGCTGAACCCCAAGCGTCGCGAGGCCGCCGGCTAGCGAGGGGATGCGGAGCAACTCAGGGTCTAGCAGCGGAGTGCCTCCACGCTCCTTGAGGCGCGCCTGGCTACCTAGGAATATCCAGATCACAAAAATTCCGAATACAACCATTGGAATTGTCGGTGAAAAACCTAGAACTGTGAACGGAGCTTGGCGGGGCATAACCCATCCCCAGCTGCCCGCCTGCACTAACGAGATGACGATGAGCCCGAACCCAGTTGCAGAGAGGGCAACCCCTAGGAAATCAAAGCCCTTCCCTGCAGGCGGGCGCTCCCCTTCTTTTATGAATATCGACATCGCTGCCACTGCAAGACAGATCACAACCTCCGCTGCGAATATGTAGCGCCATGAGTGTGCCGAGGTGACCCAACCGCCGATAACGGGTCCAGCAGCAGCAGCCGCACCCGAGATTCCTCCAATAATTCCAAAGGCAAGTGCTCGCTGTTTGCCGCTGTAGTTCGCTGCAGTAAGCGCAGCAATAGCAGGGATTACAAGCACCGCCCCTAAGCCCTCTAGTACAGACCAGCCGATAAATAATGCAGTGAAGGTCGGCGCTATAGCGGTCACAAACGAGCCGCAGGCGTAGACAACTAAACCAATTACAAACGCACGCTTTCTCCCTAAACGATTACCTAGGCCGGCTCCAGCAAGCATGAACGACGCCATAACAAGGCTGAAGCATGCAATCGCTAATTGCATCTTTGAGACTGTGGTGCCGAGGTCTTTTACTACTGCACTGATCGAGACTGCCATCACGGTGCTGTCAAGCACCATTACAAACTGGGCCAAAGCTAGGACGCAGATTGGAAGCCAGAAACGAAGCCCTCTTCCGCCTGTTCTCTTAACGTCCTGCTTGGCGTCGAGGGATTTAGATGTAGCAGTCATCAGGCTCCTATTGCGCTGTATTCGTTACGGGGTGCTAACTGCTCGCTAGTCGTTAATCAATAACTACTCGGTCAACCAAGGTGGCATTTTATACGCTCCCAATTCGGAGAGTTGCTTGGCGAGCAATGTATTCGCCGCTTTGAAGCGCTCCAAGACCTCTGAATCGATATCGCCGTCTGCTTTTGGCATCGGTCGACCGTTTACTCGGTAATAAGCAGCACGAGTTTTGGTCTTTATCGCGGGGTGTTTTCGAAGTATCGGCTCAAGTCTCGAGTTAATCGCTAAGGCAGCCTTCTGAAGCCTCTTTCTCCTGTAGAGCACAGAGGGATTGTCGTGAGGTAACTCAAGCCCAATGAATGGCGCCGCATCGATTCCTAGCCAATCTGCGAGTGCGCCTAATACCTCTGAGGTATTCGAGGTCAGCTCCTCAAATGCAACGATACGAACATCGAATCTGTTTGACCACTCTGGAATGAACTCTGAGTACATGCCCCCAATCACTCCAAGATATGGATTCTGAGAGTGATCACTCAATGCTTCACGCCCTAATGGCGCGCTGATTGAGACGTACTCAGCCAAGGTCATCTCAATAGGAATGCGCAGCCGTGCCTGCTGCGCGCGGTAGTAGGAGCGCAGGCGCGCAATGGGTTCGCGAATAGTAAACAGCACTTTTGGTTTTCCTAGGAGTGACTCCACGGCATCGAGTAATGGAGCACCACCATAGGCATAAGCCGGAGTTGCCTCCATGCGCAGAAGGGCCTGCTCTGTTCCAGCAAAGAGTCCGCGGTAATCGCTCTGCGGGCCCATGCTCTCGCCATAACGCGCCGGCAAGAAATACTCAGTCTCTTTTACTCTCGAACCGCCTATCTCGGGGTGGCGAGCAAGGAGCGCGAACAATGAAGTGGTACCGGTTTTAGGAAAGCCCGCAAGAAGGAGATTCGGTAACGGTCCTTCGGTAATCGCTGGCATACGGTCACGCTAGCCGTGAGGACCTTGTGGCTCGCGAAACTTGCGTTTGCTATTCGCGAAGGCGGCGTGAAATCGCTGCGGCATATTTTTCGGCTGCTCCCGGTGCGAGGTCAAGAAAGAGTGAAGGCTCATTCGCCTCGACCTCAAGCACGAGTATCTCTCCCCCGTCCCCCTGCACGAGATCTATCCGCACGTAGGTTGGCGGCCCAATCGATGGAATCACTGCATTTACTAGGTCCGCAACATGGACCTCCTCACTAGTGGGGCTGCGCGCTGAGATGTCCTCAACCGCGTAGAGCCCATCTACTGTTCGCATAGCGGACCCATGCGAGAGGATTGGGCCCTTGCGAAGAGCGTGGCTCACGACCCCGTCAAAACACACCAAGGCCGTCTCCCCTCTCTCATCCACACTTCCGATATAGGGCTGAATAAGCACATCTCGACCCTGAGCCAAGAGCCGCTCTGCATGGAGGATTCCCTTGTCGCTCTCGCCGGCGCGATAACGCTGGGTATCACGAGAGCCCGCTGAGACACTTGGCTTAACTACAAACTCTCCACTACTCGGAAGCACCACAGCGTCGCCTGCGTGCAGAAATGTGCTCGGAATAATCGGGACACCTGCATGCTCTAGGTCAAGCAAATAATGCTTATCTGAACTCCAGCGAAGCACCGCTGCCTCGTTCACAAGCATCGATTCAGAATCCACTCGATCAATCCACTCGAGATACTCAGCAAGGCGCGTTGAGTAATCCCAGGGTGAGCGCACAAGCACTAGAGAGAAATCACTCCATACGACCGTAGGGTCATCCCACTCGAGTACCCGTGTTGATATCCCAAGATCAGATAGAGCAGCGAGGGCAGGGGCAATATCCAGATCGAGGTGGCGGCTCACAGCGGCGGTGACAACAGCGACGGGACGAGCATTCCCTAGACGAGCATTCCCTAGACGAGCATTGCCTAGCGTGCCGATACTGCGATCCACACTCACCTTGCCCAGAGCCCCATTTGAACATTCTCGCATGGACCTCACCCCCTAAGCGAAGACCCATCAAGAGAAGGGGTATTCGGGGCAGCGTCATTCGGTGAGCAAGCGTTCTGCGTGGCAGGCTCTCCCCATGAGCGTAAGCATTCATTCTGTTGACTCCCTGCGCACTCTCCTCGAGTTGGAGCAGGTAAAGCCAGATGCATTTCTCGGAGCGGGCCCGAATCTTGGTTGGGGTCGAATCTATGGAGGCCAGGTCGTCTCCCAGGCGCTGCGCGCAGCAGGGCTAACTGTAAGCGCCTCCCACCGAGTGCATTCCTTCCATGCATACTTCGTACGTGCCGGTGTAGAGACTGAGACGGTCCTCTATGAAGTCGAGCGCGTGCGTGACGGTAAGTCGTTCACAACACGACAGGTGGTTGCATATCAAGCAGGTGGGGCCATCCTTAACCTCATCGCATCCTTCCAGGCCGACGAGGACGGCGAGGACGTGCAATCACGACTCTTCCCTCACGCCACTCCCTCGCCAGATCGCCTTGAGTCAATGCCGACCGATCTCTTCTTTGACCACCGCTTCGTGCGCCACGGCAACGATCCGTCACCGCGAGCTACATCGTGGCTGAAGGTAATTGGCGATCTCGGCGACGACCCGATGGTCCACGCATGCGCACTCGCGTATCTCTCTGATGAGGATCTTCTCGGAGTAGCACTACTGCCGCACTCCCTCGCTGGAGATTGGGACTCAATGATGAACGCAAGCCTTGATCATGCAGTTTGGTTTCACCGCCCAGTGAGCGCAGACCAGTGGCTTCTCTTCGACTTAGAGGGAAGCGGAATCGCGAATGCTCGCGGCCATGCCTTTGCACGAGTCTTCACGGCCGACGGACTCCACGTTGCCACCGTCGCGCAAGAGGGGCTTGGGCGAGCGCGGCGCTAATAGACCGCTAATAGAGGCTGCCAATAGACGCATCTAAACGAGCACGCAGCGCCTAACTGAACAGGTCCCTGCGAGGGTTGTCGGTATAGATCGGATCCCTATTCTGATCAAACGCACGAATGGCCTCGGGGAGATTCTCGGTAAACCCAAGCATTAATTGGTTGCGATCCTCAATCTCAATCGCGGCGGTAAGGCTTGGGTTCTCAAGGTTGACCCAGATGATCTCCTTTGTCATCTGGAGACCATACGGACTGAACTTCGCCATACCCGCCGCCATCTCGAGCGCCGCCGGGAGCAGACCTTCATCAGGCACAACCCGCGAGACGAGCCCCATGCGAAGTGCTTCTTGGGCTCCAATACGTCGCCCTGTCAGAAGGAGATCACTTGAGTGGGCTGCGCCAATCAATCTCGGCAGAAGCCAGCTCACTCCGAGTTCGGTACTAGTCAGACCATTTACGATCCCAGTGGCGTTGAACTCAGCCGACTCTGAAGCGATCCGTAGTTCTGCGCCGAGCGTCAAGCACATCCCGCCACCAAATGCTGGTCCGTTGACCGCGCAGATAATTGGCTGGGGCATCTGCCTCATTGTTGGGATCAAACGCGAGTAATAGCGCATCGAGCGCTGGGCGATCCGACCCACTGAGAGTCCATCGATATTTGGAATAATCCCATAATCCTTTAGGTCGAGCCCAGAGCAGAATCCGCGCCCCGAGCCCGTCAGTACCACCACACTTACTTCGTTGTTGGCCGCGATCGCGTTTAAGGCGGCGTTGAGTTCAATCACTAAATCAATGGACATTGCATTGAGTCGCTCGGGGCGATTTAGGGTCACCACAGCGGTGCGGTCCTGTGGGTATTCGACATTGACGAGGCTCACTTGGCGCTCCCAGTTAGTTGTGTCTTCTCTGTGTCTTCTCTGCGGCTTCTCTATTGAACTGATTATTGCGCGATTACTGCCACCACTCTGCCCTCGCTGTGCGTGAGAATACGCACCCATGCCTTCAATGCCAGCTCCCACCGAGAGAGATACCCCTCCTCGGGGGCGCCCCCGACTCAAAGTCCCATATGAGCCCGGCATCGATGGCCTGCGCGCGATCGCTGTTACCTCTGTACTGCTCTATCACTCAGATGTGCCGTGGGTGCCTGGAGGGTTCTTCGGAGTCGAGGTCTTCTTTGTAATCAGCGGATACCTGATCACCGCCTTGTTGCTCGCCGAATGGCGCAACGGGCACCGCATTGCTCTCGGCTCGTTTTACCTGCGGCGGGCACGCAGGCTCCTTCCTGCGTTGTTCCTAATGCTTGGTGTAGTTGGCCTGTACTCCGTACTCTTCCTACCCGACGAAGTGCATACTCTTCGCGGAGACACATTTGGCGCAGTCACATATGTGCAGAACTGGTGGCAAATTTTTGCCGGCAGATCGTATTTTGCCGAAGCAGGTAGACCGCCGCTCCTGAAACACCTCTGGTCACTCGCAGTCGAGGAGCAGTTCTACCTGGTCTGGCCACTAATTTGCGCAGTTCTATTTAGGTTCTTCGGAGATCGCCCAGGAAGATTGTTTGGAATAATTGCAGGTGGTGCACTCTTCTCCACCTTCTTAATGTGGCTGATGTTCCCTGGAGATGCACTCAACGCGAGTCGCGTTTATTACGGCACTGATACTCGAGCCTCGGGGCTCTTACTCGGAGCGGCTCTAGCAGTTGCTTGGCCGCCATGGAGACTCACGCCCAAGGTGACTCTTGCTGGTCGAGCAGTCCTGAATATCGCGGGCTGTGTCGGTTTAGCGATTGTTGGATGGTACTTATTCGGCGTATCCGACTCAGCCGCATGGGTTTATAGCGGTGGATTCCTGCTTCTCGGCTTTGGGACGCTGCTCGTAATTGCAACGACCGTTCACCCTGGAGCAGACATACGCAGACTCCTCGGATTTAAGCCGCTTGTCTGGATCGGCCTTCGCTCATACTCCTTATATATTTGGCACTGGCCGATTTATCAGATCACGCGACCAGATCTAGATGTTCCACTACATGGTTACGCGCTGCTCGCGTTGCGCCTTACCCTCACTGTGATCATTGCGGAGTTGTCGTTCCGTTTTGTCGAGACCCCGATTCGCAAGGGAGCACTCTCTCGAACATGGCACGCACTGCGCGAGACCACCTCAGATAATCGTGCAGTCCTTATTCAGCGAACAACTGCGATTGCTTCAACATCTTTAATTATTTTGGTCGTAGTTGGAGTTGGGTTCGCCGGCGCACAGGAGCCCCTACCGCCCAAGGAGTTCAGAGGTATTACAGGAGTCTCCGGGATCGTTGGAGCGACCTCAGTCTCTGGCGTAACCGGCATTACCGGCATCACCGGCATCACCGGGGCGAGTGGCGTCTCGGGACCGGCAGGCGCTGCCGGAGTCACAGGTCCCAATGGAGTCATATACCCGCCGCTGGATCCGAATGTTCCTAGCCGCCTAGCGGTTGGTGACTCTGTAATGCTCGGGACTGTTGCAGAGTTAGGTCAGGTCTTTCCTGGGATCCTTGTAAATGCTGCTGTTAGCCGTCAGTCATCGACACTCGCCGACATAGTTGAGCAGATTCACGCAACAGGAGCAGGGCGTGAACTCACCATCATTCATACAGGCACGAACGGCGACATGAACTCTACGCGATTCGCGCAGATGCTCAAATCCCTTGAGAACGTTCGCTGCGTAGTGGTTCTAAATCTTAAAGTTCCACGTCGATGGGAGGCCAGCAACAATGCCATCATCGCCGATGTCGTTCCGAGATTCCCAAATACGACACTCATCGATTGGAATGGAACCGGCAATGCACACGGAGACTGGTTCTACAACGACGGATTTCACCTAAGGCCACCTGGTCGGGCCGCGTACGCCGCTCTAATTGGCCAGGTTGCTCCAACTTGTGCGCGTTAGCGGATCTATTGCTCGCTTGGTCCGCTAAATAGGCCGACCTGACATGCCACACCGGTTCCGCCTATTCCGCAGTACCCATTTGGATTCTTAGCTAAGTATTGCTGGTGGTATCCCTCTGCGAAGTAGAACACCGGCTCCGCTCCACCGACAATCTCAGTGGTTATAGGGCCGTAACCCGCAGCAGTGAGCGGCACCTGATACGCGCGACGCGAGGCCTCTGCCAACTCGCGCTGTCTCTCGTCGAAGCAATAAATACCCGAGCGATACTGAGTACCGCGATCGTTGCCTTGACGCATACCTTGGGTTGGGTCGTGAGACTCCCAGAAAATTGCTAGGAGCGATTCGTACGAAATGATCTTCGAGTCGAAAACAACTTGCACAACCTCGTTGTGCCCGGTTCGTCCACTGCAGACCAACTCGTAACTTGGGTTCTCAATGTCTCCGCCCGCGTAGCCAACAGCGGTTACCCACACACCCGGAAGACTCCAGAAAATTCGCTCGGCACCCCAGAAGCACCCCATACCGAAAATTGCCTTCTCGAACCCATCAGGGTACGGACCAACAATTGAGTTGCCATTCACACTGTGGAACGATTCGTTGTTTGTCATGCCCGACATTGTGTCAGTTGAGGCCTGGATCCTCCGGAAAACCAGCGAAGGCCGCAACCGGCCACCCTTGTCGCGAAAGCACCGATCTCCAGAGCAGGTCGGGGTCTTCGGTCCAAGGATCTGATGGCTCTGCCTCGATCACTATCCACCCACCGTCTTTGATCTCGGCATCGAGCTGACCGGCAGACCAACCTGCATAGCCAAAAAAGACACGAAGATCTACGAGCAGTCCCTCTACTAAATCAGGCTTCGCATCTAGGTCGATTGAGACGAGATCCCCCAGAATCGGGCTAGCGAAGGCGTCCGAGTCAACGCATGGATGGTGAAGGCGACCTAGCGCAATAGTTGCATCGCGCTGCACAGGACCCCCGTCGAATACAACTCTCGGCTCGGATCCATAAATACCCCAGCCTTTAGCCGCCTCCTCGAGCGAGACTCCAAGGCGCCGATTAAGCGTTACTCCAAGCGCCCCCTCAGAGGTGTGCTCAAGAATCAAAATCACGCTGCGCTTGAAATTTGGGTCATCGAGGTCGGGCGAGGCAACGAGGAGTTGGCCTTGCAAAGACGGTATCGGCACCTAGATACTCTCCCACGCCCCCAGACCCTCCAGAACCACGACAGAGCGAAGTAGTTTCCATGGCATGCCTAAAGACAAAACAAAAGATGGCTCGAAAGATCGCTCGAAGATGTCTGCAGCCGAGCAGGAGTTGTATCGACTTCAGGTTGAACTCGTAAAGATGCAGCAGTGGGTAACAGAGACTGGCGCTCGAGTGGCCGTCATATTCGAAGGACGCGACGCTGCCGGCAAGGGCGGCACAATCGCTCGAATTACAGAGCACTTGAATCCGCGTGTAGTTCGCATTGCAGCGCTGCCCAAACCCTCAGACCGCGAGCAGACGGAGTGGTACTTCCAGCGTTACATCAAGGAGCTCCCCGCAGGTGGAGAGATCGTCCTCTTTGACCGGAGTTGGTATAACCGCGCTGGAGTTGAGCAGGTATTTGGTTTCTGCACTCCCCAGCAACACAAACTTTTTCTTCGACAGTGCCCTCTCTTTGAACGCATGCTCATCGACGATGGGATCATCCTTATCAAGTATTGGTTCTCTGTAAGCGACGAGGAGCAGGAACGTCGTTTTGAGTCGCGCCTGAATGATCCGCTGAAGAGGTGGAAACTCAGCCCTGTTGATTTGGCGTCTAGGTCGCACTGGGTTGATTACTCACGCGCGAAGGACACGATGTTCGTACACACCGACACTCAGGAGAGCCCGTGGTGGGTAGTGGAGGCTGAGGACAAACAGCGAGCGCGTATCAATTGCATATCGCACCTGCTCTCCCTGATCCCCTACCACGACGTATTCGAACCCTCCGTCTCCTTACCCTCTCGCCAGAAAGATGGGGGCTATGTGCGACCCGACGCGTCAACGCAGCACTACGTTCCAGACGTGGCTGCACAATTTCTCCAAACAAATAAATGACAGACTCTCCACCGAGCTACCCCCCGGCCAAACACATCCTCAGAAGTCTGCGCTACGAGGTTGAGCATCGCCCTGATTTCACGAGTACTGCATCAATGGAGGCTGGCCCGCACCTTCGATCTGCCTCTGGGCACGTAGAGATCGGCGCGCTGGCAACCCTTGCCGATGCAACAGCCGGAGGCTTAGCGGCTCTCGCTGCAAGCCCAGGTTGGATAGCAACCTCGGACCTAACGCTTCACCTCGCAGGGCCGGTATCCGCGAGGCGCGTCATTGCGCATGGTCGCGTTCTGCGCAGAGGAAAATCCAAAATCGTGCTAGCAGTAGACCTCGAGTCAGATCAAGGCTCGCCTCTTGGAATCGCGACCATGAGTTTCTCTGTGCTTCCAAGGCGCGACGGAAACCCAATAATGGCTTCGTCCTCTGAGGCCACTACCCACTCGTTCTTACCGTCCGACGGTCACCTAGATAGCGCTGCAGTAGAGGGCCACATGCACGAAGCAATCGGCCTAAGCATGATTGCAGATGTGGTTGGTGGAGTTGAGACCGACATGACCGAGTATGTCGTCAACACACTTGGGGCGATGCAGGGTGGAGCAGTAGCAACGCTGGGAGCGCAATCCGCGTCCTCTGCAGTAAAAGCGGCGGCCGGAACCAATGAACCTTTTGAGTGCATTGACCTAGTTATTACTTATCTATCGCTAGGCAAGGTAGGCCCGATACGCGCGAGTGCTGTCGTCACCCAGGTGAGTAGCGATTGGGGTACAGCGCGTGTAGAGATTCGCGACTCGGGATCTGAGAACCGCTTGATGGCGATAGTCGCCGCTACGGCAGTGCGCGCACAGTCATCACCGAATACTGACGGATCTCGATGAAACCCGATTTCCACAACCCTCATTTTGGTCGATTGGTAGCGAAGTACAGCCGCATCGACATCAACGAGACGACTCTCCCCGAGGGCCCCGTAACGCTGCGCGGGACTGTTGACATTCCCGAGATTTTCCTCGATGAGCATCGGGTGCTCCACTCCGGGATACTTACGACGCTTGCCGACATCATCGGTGGCTTCACCTGTGGACTCGCGTCGCTCCCCCTCTGGATCGTCTCCACCGACCTCACAATCTCAAGGGTCAAGTTCGCCGTTAAGGGCCCTCTTGAGCTCAACACGAGGGTTCTGAGAGTCGGCAAGTCATCTGCCGTTGCAGAGGTAACGATTACTGATACAGGCGCAGATAACTCGCTTGTTGCCAAAGCTGTGGTCTCATCTGCGCTGCTCGCTCCGCAAGATGGGATGCCAGAGAGAGCGCGTCCATTTAAATTCGCTGCGTCAGACCCAGAGTCACTCCCCAACCAACGTGTAAGGGAATTCTTCAGACTTAACAACGTCTCGGATGACACTGTGAGCATTGAGATCACCGATGATCTTCGAAACCCGTGGGGAATCGTCCACGGCGGCACAACCTCAACTCTTGTAACTGCTACCGCTGAGCATTTTGTTTTGAGTCTTGTCAGCAACGCTGCAGGCGAATCGAGTACAGGCAGCCCGTTATATGCTCAGGAAACAGTTCTGCGATTCCTCCGCCCAGGCAGAGTTGGACCACTAATTGGTGTAGCTCGACTCGTCGGCGAGCGCATCGACGGTGCCTGCGTAGAGGTGACGATCACGGACTCAGGATCCGAGGACAGAGTCGTAGCAGAGGCAGTTGTGACACTCCGACGCTTTCGTGAACCGGATCCGCTACGGTCTTAGGCATGAGAGGGTTAGCCATGAGAGGGCAGCAAGGTACTCCCCGTCAGAATATGCGCGCACGCTTCCTAGTGCGGTTGTGTCAGACAGTCGTTCATGTATTCATGCGCAGAGTAGATGTGACAGGGAGTTCACATGTTCCCCCGGATCGTCCAACAATCTTCATCTCGAATCATGCAAATGGCTTAGCTGACCCGGTAGTGCTCATCGGCCAACTCGGTACTTTCCCGAGATTCTTAGTTGCTCAAAGCCTTTGGCGTATTCGCGGACTCGACCTCTTGCTCAAGTTTGCAATGTGCGTTCCGGTGGCGCGCAGGGGCGAGGAGAACCCGGGTAAGCGCAACGCTGCTTCCAACGCTGCTTCCAACGCAGCATCCACCAACGCATCGGCCTTTGACACTTGCCACAAAGTTCTGCACAGCGGAGGACGCGTCTGCATATTCCCCGAGGGAGGGGTACACGACAATCCGCGCCTCGCGTTGCCGCTCAAGACTGGTACCGCTCGCATCGCCTTGGAGGGTCTTGATTCTGGGTCTGTAGATGATCTGGTAATCGTGCCTCTAGGAATTACCTACGAGGAGCGCGGCAGGTTTCGAGCACAGGTTGCTCTGCAGATCGGCGAAGCAATCGAGGTACGTGATTTTCTTGATTCATATCGTGTTGATGGGCCCGAGGCAGTTCGTTCGCTAACTCACACGTTGGGTGAGGCACTTGCGGCGGTTACCCGCAGTCATTCATCTTGGCTTGAGGCCGAGGTTGTGCACGCCGCAGCCGAGGTAACGGTGCTTACGCGAGACCCCAAGGCCAGAGACTCGTTCGCTCAGCAAGCGACGCTCCAGAGAGTTATTGGGGATGCGCTCTCGCATGACGGCGGCGATCAGGGCAGAGCTTTCAAGGGATTAGAGGCGCGCGTTGACGACCTCCGAGAACGCCTCGACTCGCTGGGTACACATACCCCCTCAGATGTAGTTCATCTCGATCCGAAACGAGCCCGACGCAGAATTGCTTTGCTTGGAGTTACCAGCGCAGCCCTCGCCCCTAGTGGGGTCGCTGGATATGTACTCAATGCTCTCCCGGCATCTGTGTCATTTGGGTTAGGGCTTCGCGTAAAGCACCCTGCATGGCAAGCAACGGCAAAGGGCGGAAGCGCTCTCGTAACTCTCCCAGTTACTTGGGGGCTCGAGGCCTGGTTCGCTAATAGGCGCTGGGGCCGACGCGGAGCGCTCGCTGTTCTATTACTTGTACCGATTACTGGCATCTGCGCTATTGCATGGACCGCATCAATAGATGAACTTCGCAGAACAGTGCGGGCCTCGGGGTGGGCCCGACGGCCCGAAGGATTGATCGCCGCAAGATTGAGTCGAGACAACGTGATCGCAGAGGTAGAGAGGCTTGAGTCTCTAACTTCTAGTGAGGAAATGAGTTCGCGCTAGGCAGGGCTTCTTACGCTTAGTCGCTCGCAGCTAAACGTTTCAGTGGGCTGCTACCTCGTCCGCTTCGTCTCTGGCTATCTCCTGCGCAACAAGGAACTGGGCAACCGCAGACGCAGCCGCTAGGACCCCCACCAAGCGCACTCGTAACGGGAGCCGAGGAGTGAGGAGCATCGCTGCCGCATCGACTGCATCAGCTACTGCTGTCATAGAGAGCCAGTTCTGGCCACCTTCACGCTCAGAGAGTGCAATCGCAGCACCGGTTCCAAGCACTGCCTCTCGCACGCCGAATGCACGTCCGAGCGCAGCCGCTCCCTGCGAGTCGTTACCCGAGCCGAAACCGAGGCGCGAGCCTGTTCGAGGGGCGAGCATCATGAAGATCCCTAGGCCGACACGAGTACGACAGAGGTAAATGGCGCGTTGACGGTTATCCATCTCTGAATCCTCCCACCTCGCCCAGCAATCCCCCAAATCA
>JBAWWI010000027.1:0-22381 GCA_037146835.1 Actinomycetes bacterium
CAGATGCAGAGCCTATGCAGCGGGTGCTTTTCGCTGCGGCCCATCGCGATGCCGTTACTACTCTTGTTGATGCAGTGCGCGCCGCCGGCGTGCGAGTATCGGCAGTAGATCTTGTTCCTCTAGCGCTGGTGCGTGCACTCGGCCGCAGAGTGGGTACCAACGGCCCAGCAGCAGAGGCGCTAGTCAGCGTCGGAGCCGGCACGACAGTTGTCGCCATCCACGAATCTGGGATACCGCGTTTTGTCCGCATTGTTGGGGGCGGAGGGCGAAGTTCTACAGCTGCAATCGAGAGTGCCCTTGAACTCTCGGTCGAGGATGCAGAGGCGATTAAGCGCGATGGATCTAGCGACCCCGCGGTTGCAGCCCAAGTAGACGAGGCAGTAGCTGGCCCGATGCGTGCAGTCGTTGAGGCGATTCGTGGATCGGTTGATTTCTATCGCGGCCAGCCTGATGCGCGCCCGGTGCTTCAGGTAACCCTGACGGGTGGAGGTGCAACGCAGCGAGGGCTCCTTGATGCAGTCTCGAATGCGCTCGAACTACCTACGTCAATGGCCACACCTCGAAGGCTCGTCACAGTTGGCGAGATCGGGTTCTCAGTAGATGACATACCTGACCTTGACCCTTACCTTCCCGTTCCGGTCGGGCTCGCTCTGGGCGCTCTGGGCTCAGGGAAGCGCATCAATCTCCTACCTGACAAGGGCGCCGAGATTGATCGCAAGCGGATACTCACCCTCGCTGGATCAATCGGAGCCGCACTATTGGTAGTTCTTGGCTTCATGACCTTCTTGGCTAGCAATCGCCTTAGTAGCGCGGAATCAGCCCGTGACAGGGCTCAGGAGAGGAACGCTGCTTTAGAGGCAGAGGCGGCTAAGTACTCGGACGCACAGGCGGAGAAGGCCTTGGTTGATGGACTCAGCCGACAAGCTGTAACGGTTCTTGCAACCGATGTCTCCTGGTCTCGAATGCTTCAGGAGATTGCGCGAACAATTCCAAATGATTCGTGGTTGACTGCCTTTCAAGGCTCAACAGCGGCTCCAACGGCAGGCGCTGCAAGCTTTGACTCAACAGCAGGGGTAACCGGTGTCACCGGAGCGACAACTCCTAACTCAGGCGTGATATCCGATATCGGTACCGCATCCTTCTCTGCAACGGGACTCGACTTCACCTCTGTCGCATCGTGGATTCAGCGCATCGGAGAGGTTCCTTCATTCTCAGGGCTGTGGGTACCAAGCGCTACCAAGGATGGTGCAGCTGGAACAACACGTTCCCTAGTTACCTACTCCTCGACAGCGAACATAACCTCTGCCGCTACATCCGATAGGGCTAGTCGTTTTGGGGGACAGCGATGAGTCGCCGAGCGATACTGGGCTTTGTCGGCGGCACGGTGGCCGTACTTGTCCTTTGGTGGGTCTTGATTTACTCGCCTAAAACCAGCGCAACATCGACTGCGCGCAGCGAGGCATCCTCCGCGGAGCGAAGAAGCCTTGATCTTGAGGCAACTGTTGCTCGCCTAAAAGAACTCAACCGCAATCGTCCTGAGCTCGAGGCATCGCTTCGTACGTTGAATGCCGCCGTGCCCGCTACCCCTGATCTTGCGGTCTTTATCCTGAGTGCAAATGAAATTGCCGCGCTCTCCGGCGTTGACTTTCTCTCTATCTCGCCCTCTCCTCCGTCAGTAGGGCTCGCACCCGGTGCGCCGACAACCATCGCTATCTCCATCCAGGTCAAGGGGGGTTTCTTCGCTGTTGTTGATTACCTCAATCGCATGGAGGACCTAGAGAGAATCGTCGTTGTCGATGGAGTCAATCTCGCCGGCCAAGGCTCGGGCACTTCGTCTGCGTCGAATGATCCCGGAGCAGACCCTTCTGCAATCTCCGTAACGCTCACTGCTCGCATGTTTACGCGCTCCTCTCCAGCGGGCGCCACCGGTGCCACAAGTAACCCCGAAACTACCGGAGTATCTGGCTCAACTGGAATCACTGGCTCAACAGCGCCAGCGAGCACCACCACAAAACTCCCGGCGAATTAGGTGATGCATCATGGCTAATGCAATCGACAACAAACGAGCAAAAGTCATCGGCGGTATAGGTGCAGGAGTTGTAGCTGTGTTCTTGCTCCTCAAAGTGGTGACCGGCGGCGGTGGGGGAACCGATACACCACCGACGACTTCCGACGCTGCGACCTCGCAGAGCACGACTACCACCACAATGCCAGCGCCTGATATTCCTGGTGGATCCTTCGATATTTTTGCGACCAAGGACCCGTTTGCTCCTGTTATCTCAATCGATACGGGAACTCCATCTACGCCTGGAGCGACCGGCGCTACTGGCTCCACGGGCGCTACGGGGGGCGGAGGTTCAACTACCCCAACAGTTGGTACAGCCGTTGCTGTCGTGGATGTATTTGACCAAGCAGGGACCATGGTTGCCTCAATTCGCGTTGGATCAACGGTCTATACCGTGGCCCCCGGTGAAACCTTTGCAACCTCCTACATGGTCGTGAGCGTTCAGGGGACCTGTGTGCAGTTGCTTTACGGCGATTCGCCATTTCAGCTCTGCAAGGGCGAAGAAGTCATTAAGTAGTCTCGCCTTCGCCACCGGTAGGATCTGATCCAAGATCATCTAGAGACATTTCTTAGAGATATAAGAATCAACACTGACGATTCTTAACCCATCAGGAGCCTCTCAAGGCAGAGCGAAAGGCATGCGCGTGTTGCGGTATTTAACGGCCGGAGAATCTCACGGCCCCGCTCTCGTCGTGGTGCTCGAGGGGCTACCAGCAGGGCTTCCAGTAACCATTGAAGAGGTAAGCGATGAACTTGGTCGCCGACGACTTGGTTATGGGCGTGGACCTCGGATGCATTTTGAACGTGATGAGGTTGAGTTTCTATCGGGTGTGCGTCACGGAGTCACCCTCGGTTCGCCTCTATCTATCTTGATTCGTAATACAGAGTGGCCTAAATGGGAAGAGGAGATGGGCTCGGCGCCTGGAGTAACCGCAAAGCCGCTTCACCAGCCACGCCCAGGGCATGCTGACTTAATCGGAATGCAGAAATACGGATTTACGGATGCGCGAAATGTGTTGGAGCGAGCAAGCGCGCGCGAGACCGCAGCGCGAGTAGCTGCAGGTGCAATCGCAAAAGCATTGCTTCGTGAAATTGGTACAACTGTGATTAGCCACGTCGTTCGCATGGGGGAGGCCACCGTCAGCGAAGGAGCTGCTACCCCAGGCCCTGAGGATCTTGAGGCCATCGACGCGTCGCCGGTGCGCTGCTTCGATAAATCAAGCGAGGCCGCAATGATCGCAGCAGTCGAGGGCGCCTCGAAGGCAGGGGACTCGCTCGGCGGAATTGTCGAGGTACTTGGTTTCGGAGTTACTCCAGGCCTCGGATCCCATGTGCATTGGGATCGCAAGATTGACGGACTACTCGCTCAAGCATTGATGAGTATTCAGGCAATGAAAGCCGTCGAGATTGGTGATGGATGGGCGATTGCTGCGCGTCGCGGTAGCGAAGCGCATGACGAGATTCTCTGGGATGAGGCCTCTGGGTACCACCGTGGTTCACATCGCGCCGGAGGTACCGAGGGAGGTATGACGACAGGAGACCTTCTAGTGGCGCGAGTAGCCATGAAACCGCTGGCCTCTCTCAACAAGCCAATTCTCAAGACTGTCGATACTGAGACTAAGGCTGAGACCGTCTCCTTTAAAGAGCGAACAGATGTAACAGCTGTTCCTGCAGCGGGCGTAGTCGCCGAGACCATGACCGCTTTAGTCCTCGCAGCTGAGGTTGGGAGAAAGTTTGGCGGAGACTCACTCGTTGAGCTCCGTCGCAATCACGACTCCTACATCGCATCGCTTAAGTAACCGGGGAGTATTAGGTGTCCGAGGAATCCTCTGAGCGCCATTTGGTACTCGTGGGCCTAATGGGCTCGGGTAAGTCAAGCGTTGGCGCTCTCTGTGCAAAGCGCCTAGAGCGCAAATTTGTAGACACGGATCACATGGTTGAAGCGGCTGCGGGAATCTCAGTCGCTCGCATTTTTGCCACTCGTGGAGAGAACGAATTTCGTGAGCTAGAGCGCGTAGCGGTATCCGCGGCATCTGCGTCAGAGGTTCCCCTAGTGATCTCCTGCGGTGGAGGGGTAGCAGTTGACCCCGTTAACAGGCAAGCGCTTCGCGAATCGGGTTACGTAGTTTGGTTAGACGCGCCGATACCTGAATTAGCGGAGAGGGCCACCCGAAAGAGTGGAGCTCGCCCCTTGCTGGCAGATGGCGATCCAGTAGCAACCCTCCAGGCTCTTGCAGAGGTACGTTATGGGGCATACGAATCTATGGCTGATGTGCGGATCGACACTGCAGGGCTAGCAGTCTCAGCGGTTGCTGACCTAGTAATTGAGGCTTTTATTAAGGCTATTGCGGAATGATGGTGCAGAACCGATGACGATTCACAGAGTAGGCGTCGCGTTAGAGCCTGACTATGACATTCACATAGGGGCCGGCGCTCTAGATCTAGTACCCGAGATGCTCAGTCGCCGCCGTCGTGTGGCGATCGTCTCTCAAGGCGTCATCGCTGACCTATACCTAGATTCGATTCGGTCCGGCCTAGCTAACTCTGAGGTGTTTCTCATCGGGGACGGAGAGGAGGCCAAGTCGCTCTCTACCGTTGAGACTCTCTGTCGGCGCTTCGCCGAATTTGGTCTCCTTCGAGGGGATGTCGTTGTTGCTCTAGGCGGAGGTGTCGTAGGTGACACAGCAGGATTTGCGGCCTCTGTTTACTACCGAGGTGTAGATGTTCTGCAGGTCCCAACATCGCTCCTTGCCCAGGTTGATGCAGCGATCGGCGGTAAGACGGCCGTCAATATTCCTGAAGGCAAGAACCTTGTTGGGGCCTTTCATCAGCCCATTGCAGTTGTTTCTGATACGGAAACCCTCAGATCGCTCTCTCATCGCGAGTATCGAAGTGGACTCGGAGAGATCGCCAAATATGCTTTGATCGCAGATCAAGCGAGCAGCGCCACAGGCCTTATTGAGTTGCTAAGTAACAGCACGGACTTGGTATTAGCGCGCGATCCCGCAGTGCTCGCAGACATGGTCGCGATGTGTAGTGAAATTAAGGCTCAGGTTGTCGCCGCCGATCCATTTGAGCGGACAGGAATTCGCGCAACATTGAATCTTGGTCACACCCTCGCTCATGCACTTGAGACACGCGGGGGTTACGAACTCACCCATGGCGAGGCGGTCTCGATTGGGCTGGTCTTTGCCGCGGAGCTCTCCCAGGCTGCAGCGCGGATCTCTTCAGAGACTGCGAAGCGATACTGCTCGGTAGTTGGTTCTCTCGGGCTGCCACTTCAGGTCCCAGGGGGCAATGAGCTCAAGGCGGAGGATCTCCTTGCAATTATGCGTAGGGATAAGAAGGCATCGGGCGGCCTCACATTTGTTCTTCCCGGGAAAGATGGCCTTCAGTTGGTGGAGGATCCACCGACAGATGCTCTGGCTCACGCATTTCGAGCCGTGGGCGTGGCAGGCTAAATCCCTATGGCGATAATTCTTCTCATCTCTGGACCAAACCTAAACATGCTCGGAACCCGCGAGCCCGAGATCTATGGCAGCGACACGCTCCTTGAATGTGTAGGAGATGCCCGCCAGGCCGCCGAGGCTGCAGGGCATGAACTTGAGGATATGCAGTCAAACCATGAGGGCGCATTGATTGAAGCTATTCAGCAGGCTCGAGGCCGCTGCGTGGCAATCGTGATCAATCCGGGGGCATTCACACATACCTCGTTCGCTATCGCTGATGCGCTCGCTTCATTTGACGGAGTAAAGGTTGAGCTTCACCTCTCTAACCCGAGTTCACGTGAAGAGTGGAGGCGTACCTCCGTGGTCGCTCCATATGTAACAGGCACGGTCGCTGGATTCGGTAGAAGCGGTTATCGCCTTGCTGTCGATGCTGCCCTCGGAATGCTTGATGGTGCAGTGTGAACACAGGCCTAAGCAAGGTAACCGTCGGCGCTCGAATCGAGAGGCTGCGCGCAGCCTTGCTTGAGAGCGACGGCGAGGCAATCCTTATTACTCGCCTGCCAAACATTCGCTACCTCACAGGCTTTACGGGTTCCGCTGCCATGCTGCTAATAGTGCCAGACGAAGCGTTATTCGTAACAGATGGAAGGTATCGCGAGCAGGCTCGTGAGCAGCTCAGCGCCGCCGAGGCAGCTGTCGAGATCTCAATTGGAGTCTCAGTTGGCGAGCAGCGCGAAGCGCTTCAGAGCGTTGTAACGCGTACCGGGATCCGCCGGCTTCTTCTAGAGGCTGGTGGCGTTACATGGAGCCAGGCTCGTGACTTCGCTGACAACTGGTTCCCTCAAGTTGAGGTTCTTCCTGGTACTCCGATAATTGAAGATTTACGGATGATCAAAGAGTCCTCCGAGGTTGAGCGAATTAGATCGGCATGCTCAATCGCCGACGATGCGCTTGGTTCACTGCTCCCGATACTTGGCTCTGGCATCACGGAGCGATCTTTTGCGCTAGCCCTCGAGGTAGCGATGCGCGAGCGTGGAGCGGATGGGAATTCATTTGACCCGATTGTTGCCTCAGGGCCAAACGGCGCCAAGCCCCATGCTCGACCAAGTAATCGCGTAATTGAGAGCGGAGAGTTAGTTGTCATAGATTTTGGATGCATCGTCGATGGGTATTGCTCAGACATGACTCGAACTGTGAGCGTGGGGGAGCCAACTCCTGAGGCGCGCCACATGTGGGAGGTCGTGTACGAGAGTCAGGTTGCCGGCCGAGACGCTGTAAAAGCTGGCGTTTCTGCCAGAGAGGTTGACCGAGTCTGCCGAGACATCATCGTGGCGGCAGGCTGGGGAGAAGCATTCGCACACGGAACCGGCCATGGCGTCGGCATCGAGATACATGAGGACCCGCGAGTCTCGCAGGCCTCTAGTGCTACTTTGGTTGCTGGTCACGTCGTAACTGTCGAGCCTGGCGTGTACATCCCCGGTATCGGTGGGGTTCGCCTTGAGGACACAGTCTTCGTTACCGAGGGCGGATGCGATCCGCTAACTGCATTTCCAAAACAACTAGTTGTCTAATCGATAAGGGCCACATTGAGCATCTCAACAAACGACCTCAAGAACGGAATGGCCCTCAATCTCCCTGATGGTCTTGTCACCGTTGTGGAGTTTCAGCATGTCAAGCCAGGTAAGGGCGGTGCCTTTGTTCGAACAAAACTTAAGAACTATCGAACCGGTTCTGTCGTAGATAAAACCTTCCGCGCCGACGAGAAGGTGCCGCTCGCAATTATCGACAAGCGCGAGATGCAGTTTCTCTATCGCGAGGGCGCAGATTACGTGTTCATGGATACAGAGACCTACGACCAGGTGCATGTCAGCCCATCTGCGCTAGGCGAATCGGTTAATTATCTAAAAGAGGGCGACTCCGCTGTACTCCCTACCTACCTCGATGAAGTCCTCGGTGTTGAGCTCGCTGCCTCAGTTGAGTTACTAATCACCGAGACGGAGCCGGGTCTTCAGGGAGACCGCGTCTCAGGAGCCAGAAAAGCCGCAACCTGCGAGACTGGGCTAGTGGTCCAGGTTCCTCTCTTCGTCGAGGTGGGGGAGACCATCAAGGTCGATACCCGCTCCGGCGAGTACCTGACTCGCGCTTAGTACTAGTAATGGCGCCACGTCGTGAGTCCAGAGAGCGAGCACTTGGGCTCTGCTATGAATCAGAGGTTCGTGAGGTTGAGCCCCTTGGGATACTCGAGGGTCTACCAACCAAACCAGATGAGTATGCGCTGCAACTATTCGAGGGCGTCTACGAGAATCGTGAGGCAATCGACAAGTACCTCACGGAGTTCTCGCAGAACTGGAGTCTTGAGCGCATGCCTGTGATCGATCGCTGCATCCTGAGAATTTCTGCCTACGAACTCCTCTTTGCTCAGGAGGTCCCAACGGCGGTTGCGATTAGCGAGGCGGTAGATCTTGCTAAGCAATACTCAACAAAGGACTCCGGTCGCTTTGTGAATGGCTTGCTAGCGCGCGTTGCATCTGAGGTGCGCGCGTCGTGAAGTCGGCTCTCCCCGTGGAGATCCAAGAGCCGATCTCTCATACCTCTGTCGATCTGGATCGACCATGGAATGTGGTTGTCTGGAACGACCCCGTAAATTTGATGTCGTACGTTGTTTTGATCTTCCAGAAACTCTTTGGATACTCGCATGAGAAGGCAACGAAACTGATGCTTGAGGTTCATAACGATGGGCGTTCAGTCGTTATCTCCGGGAGGCGGGAGCAGGCTGAGCATTACGTCTCTCAGCTCCACGCCCATGGACTCTGGGCAACTACGCAGCGTGATTCGTGAGTAGACCGTGAGCGACTATCGATTCGAGCATGGCGACGAGCCGCTACTCCTAACCCTCTCTACCCCCGAGTCAGAGGCCCTTATCGCTCTCGCTCGTTCAACACTCGCGGTCGTTGATGCGCCGTTTCCAGTGGCCGGTGATGAGGCCGTGCGATCAAGGTTGTTTCCTCGTGCCTATCTCGACCCAACGGAGGACGCAGCCGAGTTCGCATTTCAAGCCACAGTCCATACCGACATGGCTCAAGTTCGCGCTATCGCCATAACCAGCTTCATAGGAGAGATTGACACCGGAAAGCACTCGCGTCGAGGTGTGGAGGTCTCTCTCGATGTAGATGCTGCTGGGCGCTGGATCGGAGTCATCAACGACCTAAGACTCGTATTAGGGACCCGCATTGGTGTCAGCGACTCAGAGGACGATCTAGGCCCAAGTGAGATAGTCGGCGCTGGCCACGGGGAGAGACCGTTCTACACGTGGATGACCTATCTCCAAGAGGAGCTCATCTCGAGACTGATGATCTAGGTTGATTATCTAGATATTTGAGTTTTGCTTAGGTGCCAAGTACTGCTAAACTGTGTGGACCGTCACAGGGATCCAGAGAGATCCCAACGGATACGCATTGAATGAGGATCTAAATGGCCGAGAGCCCGAAAGAGAAAAATTTAGCGAGCGCGCAGATCGCAGCGAGCGAAGAGTCTTCAATTATTGATCAAACCCCCTCATCAGGGGGTTTTTCTATGCCCGAGACTCCCCATAGTCAAGAGAGCCCCCAGGGCGCTGCAAGCCCAGACGTTCTCCGTACGCGCGTATTCAGCGCCGACGATCTTCGCAGAGCGCATACTCGTATCGCTCACGAGATTGTCGAGAGAAATAAGGGCGCGGATGATGTTGTATTGGTCGGTATGCATTCGCGCGGTCCCGCAATTGCCGAGCGACTCGCAACCGCAATTAAATCCTTTGAGGGGATTGCGGTGCCTGTAGGCACTCTCGACGCAACCTTCTATCGCGACGATATTGGTATGCGCCCAGTACATCCTGCCGGGCCTACTCACGTTCCGGTAGATATAACTGGCCGGGTTGTGGTGCTCGTCGATGATGTTCTTTTCACAGGCCGCACCATCCGAGCAGCCTTAGATGCGCTTACTGAGTTGGGGCGGCCCCGCTGCGTTCAACTAGCGGTACTTGTTGATAGGGGCGGCAGAGAGCTCCCTATTCGCGCTGATTATGTAGGGCGGAATCTTCCTACGCGTCTAGCTGAGGACGTACGGGTTCGACTCCTCGAGACTGATGATGTTGATGAAGACACCATCGAACTCTGGGGGCCGCCAGAGGCGCTAGGGGATGACGAGTGAAGCACCTACTCTCGGTAGATGACCTCTCTAGAGCAGATGTCGATGATGTGCTTGATCTAGCTGCATCATTCCTTGCAGTTACAAAACGCGACATTCCAAAGGTTCCAGCCCTTCGAGGGAAGACCATCGTCTCGCTCTTCTTTGAGGATTCAACTCGCACGCGTCTCTCCTTCGAGACTGCAGCAAAGCGAATGTCCGCAGACGTCATGACCTTTAGCGTCGCAACCTCCTCGGTTAAGAAAGGGGAGGGACTCCGCGACACTGTGGGCACGATCTCCGCTATGGGGATAGATGCAGTCGTTGTCCGTCATTCGTCAGCTGGCGCACCCCAACGAATTACTGAGTGGATAGACGCAAGCATTATCAATGCAGGTGATGGTCGCCACGAACATCCAACGCAGGCTCTGCTCGACGTATTCACCATCACTCAGCACAGAGGCCGAGATCTCTCAGGCCTAAAAGTTGGGATTATCGGTGATGTCCGCAACTCGCGTGTCGCTCATAGTGATGCAAAACTCTTGACCGCTCTCGGAGCACACGTAACGCTTATTGCCCCGCCAACGCTCCTGCCAGAGTCAGTAGAGAGTTGGGGCGCCACTGCTTCACTTGATCTTGATTCGGTACTCCCTGAGCTCGATGTCGTTATGACCCTTCGAGTTCAGCATGAGAGAGATGCGCAGAGCCGGTTCCCGAGTCTGAGGGAGTTCACGCAGCGCTATGGGCTCACTATCGAACGCGCAGCGAGAATGCGCCCTGATGCTCTAGTGATGCACCCAGGCCCGATGAACCGCGGTGTTGAGATAGCAGGGGCTGTCGCAGATGGCGCATCATCAGTAATAGACGAACAGGTCACCAATGGTGTCGCAGTTCGTATGGCAGTGCTTTGGAAGATTCTTGGATCAGGAGGCGACGTTGTCTGAGTTCGTAATTAAGGGCGGTCAGATCCTCGATGCTGGTGTGCTTCGTGCGGCAGATCTACTGGTGCGCGATGGGGTAATCGCTCAAATTGGATCTGGGCTAAGCGCCTCGCGTGTTCTAGATGCAGAGGGAGCGGTGGTGACCCCGGGCTTCGTCGATCTGCACGTTCACCTTAGAGAGCCTGGGGACGAGGACGCTGAGACCATAGAGACGGGAGCGCGCGCCGCAGCCCTAGGTGGTTATACGGCTGTGGTTGCCATGCCGAATACTCGCCCCCCGCTCGATGATCCGATTTTGGTTCGTGCGGTTCAGGCAATCGGTGCAGGTGCGATCTGTGAGGTGATCTCGTCAGGGTGCATCACCATCGGGCGCGATGGCGTTGCGCTGGCGCCTATGGGAGAGATGCACGCTCTCGGCGTACGGATCTTTACTGACGACGGTTCCTGTGTGATGTCTGCAGGGCTGATGCGCCGCGCTCTTGAGTATTCACTCGGGCTCGAGGGCTCTGTGATCGCGCAGCACGCGGAGGACGACTCAATGTGCTCCGGTGGCTCCATGCACGAGGGGGAGTGGTCTAGCCGTCTCGGTATACCGGGGCGCCCTGGCGAGGCAGAAGCGATCATCGTCGCGAGAGATATTCGCTTGGCCGCTCTCACTGGCGCTCGTATCCACTTCCTACACCTCTCGACTGCCGCAGCAGTCGAGCTGGTGCGCAGTGCTAAGCGCGATGGAGTGCGAGTTACGTGCGAGGTCGCGCCGCATCACTTCACTCTCACCGATGAGGCATGCGCTGGTTTCGATCCAGCGTTCAAGGTGCACCCGCCTCTTAGGAGCGCGTCGGACGTTGCCGCAGTGCGAGCAGGGCTTAGCGACGGCACAATCGATGCAATCGCAACTGATCATGCGCCACACACCCCTGAGTCAAAAGAACGCCCATTCGAGGAGGCTCCACCGGGGATGCTCGGGCTTGAGACCTCCGCTGCATTAGCGGTTACGGAGTTAGTTAAGAGCGGGGTTATGTCGCTAGCGGAAGCATTTTCAGTGCTCTCAAGTAACCCAGCATCTATTGCTGGGATCTCGGATCGACATGGAGCACCGCTAGCCGAAGGGCGCATCGCGAATATATGCGTGTTTGATCCAAGCGAAGAATGGGTTGTCGACCCGGGTCGTCTAGCAAGTAAGTCTCGCAATACTCCCTACGCCGGGCGCACTCTTACTGGGCGAGCACGGCACACGATTCTGCGGGGCGAGGCCGTTGTCGTAGATAGCGCAGCTACACGATGAACAAGCCAAACGGTTCGGGAATGGAATCGAAATTGAAAGGTGAGGCTGTGGCCCGTCTGATACCAGAGAAAAGAGAAGGAATCTTGGAGCCTGCAATTCTTATCTTGGCTGATGGCGAGGAGTTTGAGGGCGAGGCGTTCGGCGCTCGATCGTCTGCGGCTACTGGAGAGCTCGTCTTCAATACTTCACTAAGCGGGTACCAGGAGATCATCACTGATCCTTCTTACGCTGGGCAGGTGGTTGCCTTTACATACCCGCATATTGGTAACTATGGAACCAACTCCGGCGATGATGAGAGTGCACGACCGTTCCTGAGTGGAATCATCACGCGTGATGTTGCCTTAAGACCGAGTAGCTGGCGCTCAGAGGAGTCCTTAGATGACTTCCTCGTTAGGCATGGGGTTCCAGGAATTACCGGAATTGACACACGACGCTTGACCCGCCATCTGCGTAGTGCGGGCGCAGTACCGGGCGCGTTCGGCACAGATGAATCCGAAGTTCGTGCTCTCGCGTCCTCTGCAACTGGCACCGACGGTATTGATCTAGCGGCAACGGTCTCCACAAAGGCGTCATATATTTATGGGGACGATGATGCTCCGTTTACTGTTGTTGCTTATGACTTCGGGATAAAGCGCACAATTCTTCGGCACCTTGCTGGCTCTGGTTGCAGGGTTGAGGTAGTACCTGCATCGACCCCGGCCTCTGAGGTCATCGCTAGGAACCCAGATGGCATATTCCTCTCGAATGGTCCCGGGGACCCTGCGGCGGTTGTTGGCGCAGCAGCCAATGCGCTTGCCCTGGTTGAGTCGGGGATCCCTCTATTTGGGATCTGCCTTGGCCACCAGATACTCGGGTTAGCGCTAGGCGCGCAGACCTATAAGTTGCCGTTCGGTCATCATGGGGGAAACCATCCAGTACGAAACGAGCTAACCGGAAGAGTCGAGATCACAAGTCAGAACCACAACTACGCCGTTGACCCAGGGGCGATGGAGCGCAGCGTAAAAATTACGCATGTCAATCTCAACGATGGGGTTGTAGAGGGCCTGCGCCTTACGGATGCTCCGGTCTTCTCGGTTCAGCATCACCCTGAGGCTGGCCCAGGGCCTCACGAGTCGTCGTACCTATTTGAAGAGTTCACCACGCTAATGACAGAGGTTCGCTGATATGCCACGCCGCGATGACATTAAGACGATTCTTATTATCGGGAGCGGGCCGATCGTCATTGGGCAGGCATGCGAGTTCGATTACTCGGGAACACAGGCGTGCCGAGTGCTTCGCGATGAGGGTTACCGAGTGGTGCTAGTTAACTCGAACCCCGCGACGATTATGACCGACCCCGAGTTTGCTGATGCGACCTACGTCGAGCCACTAGATGTAGAGAGCCTCACGCGTATCATCGCCAAAGAACGCCCTGATGCAGTGCTGCCAACTCTCGGAGGACAGACAGCCCTCAACCTCGCGATCGAGCTCGAGGAAACAGGTGTCTTCGCTCAGTATGGCGTCGAGATGATCGGAGCAAGCGCAGAGGCAATCCACACTGCGGAGGATCGCTCAAAATTCAAAGAAGCAATGAACGAAATTGGAATTGCTAGCGCCAAATCTGGGCTCGCCTACACGGTCGAGCAGGCCGTCGAGGTTGGCTTAGAAGTAGGGCTCCCCATCATTGTTCGCCCCTCCTTTATTCTCGGTGGTAGCGGAACAGGCATGGCAACAACTGTCGACGAACTTCGAGCGGCAGCAGAGCGTGGCCTTGAGGCGAGCCCGGTTAATGAAATCCTGATCGAGCGCTCGCTTGTTGGTTGGAAAGAATACGAACTAGAGGTAATGCGCGACCACGCAGACAACGTAGTAGTTGTCTGCTCAATCGAGAACTTCGATCCAATGGGCGTGCACACTGGTGACTCAATCACGGTCGCCCCGGCGCAGACACTTACTGATGTCGAGTACCAGCGCCTTCGTGATGCTTCCTTCGCATGTATACGACGAATCGGTGTTGATACAGGTGGATCCAATATCCAGTTCGCCGTTAACCCAGCAAATGGCGAGTTTGTAGTTATTGAGATGAACCCGCGAGTCTCGCGTTCTAGTGCACTTGCCTCGAAAGCAACAGGGTTTCCTATAGCGAAGATCGCAGCAAAACTCGCAGTTGGTTATCGACTAGATGAAGTACTGAACGACATCACGCGCGTTACTCCTGCATCATTTGAACCAAGCATTGATTACGTAGTCACGAAGATCCCGCGATGGGCCTTTGAGAAACTGCCCGGGGCGGAGCCAGTACTTGGAACCATGATGCAGAGCGTCGGCGAGGCTATGGCTATAGGGCGTACCTTCCCTGAGTCGCTTCAGAAGGCGCTCAGATCTCTAGAGACAGGGAGAGGCGGGCTCAATTGTGACCCCGCTGAGTCTGAGTTCGACACGCTCGAGCTTGATGCAATTCTTGCTAATGCTGCTATCCCGACCCCTGATCGGATTTTCTATGTCGAGGCAGCGATGCGATTGGGTGCATCACCCGAACGCGTAAACGCCGCAACGGGAATTGATATGTGGTTCCTCGATGAAATTGGGCGCATTATTGATGAGCGCGCGCGTGTTACGTTGATCGGAGGCGCTCAAGCAATGTCGCGCGCTGATTGGCGCCGTGCGAAGCGCCTTGGCTTCGGCGATAGTCAGCTGGCTCACATCTGGGGGGAGACCCAGGGAGAGGTGCGTTCAGCACGCCTCGCCGCTGGGGTTGCAATTACATATAAGACTGTCGATACCTGCGCAGCAGAGTTCGCAGCCGAGACCCCGTATCACTACGGCACTTACGAGGATGAAGACGAGGTAGCACCCCTTTCGCGAGATGCCGTAATGATTCTTGGCAGTGGGCCGAACCGCATCGGCCAAGGAGTTGAGTTCGATTACTGCTGTGTGCATGCAGCCTTTGCTCTCTCGGATGCCGGCTATGAAACCGTAATGGTGAACTGCAACCCCGAGACTGTCTCTACCGACTACGACACCAGCGACCGGTTGTTCTTCGAGCCACTCACTGAGGAGGGAGTTCAGAACGTCGCTGACGCTATAGCGCGTGCTGGCAACCTGCGTGGAGTGATCGTCTCTCTAGGGGGTCAGACGCCACTTAAGCTCGCTCACGCATTGGAGGCTGCGGGTGTCCCAATTCTTGGAACCAGCCCCGCCTCAATTGATCTTGCCGAGGACCGAGAGCGTTTCAACGATCTATGCAACCGCATCGGGATCCCGCAGCCTGCCGGTGGTACGGCTACTACAGCCGATGCTGCAGTAGTCATCGCCAACGAAGTTGGGTTTCCAGTACTTGTCAGGCCTTCGTATGTGCTCGGTGGCCGTGGGATGCAGATTGTTTACGACGAAGAAACGCTTCGCTCTGCAATGGCGGAGTTGACCGAGTTCGGAACACTTGGTCGCGAAGGTGGATTATCCGCAGAGCGCCCAGCTCTTGTCGATCGCTTCTTAGAGGATGCAATCGAGGTTGACGTAGACGCGATTAGAGACACAACCGGCGAGGTAATAATCGGTGGAGTGATGGAGCACATTGAAGAGGCAGGGGTGCACTCTGGTGACTCCGCCTGTGCGATCCCGCCACCAACGCTGAGCGCGGATGTAGTGGCTCAGATCGAGGCATCAACGCGTCGTCTTGCTGAGGCGTTGGGTGTAATCGGACTAATGAATGTTCAGTACGCCGTAAAAGATGGTGAAGTAATCATTATCGAGGCCAATCCGCGAGCCTCTCGAACTGTCCCGTTCGTTAGCAAGGCAACGGGTGTGCCGCTCGCAAAGATCGCGGCTCGAGTGATGCTTGGAGCAAGCCTGAGCGAGCTTCGAGTTGAGGGGCTGCTACGCCCGGCTTCAGATGGAGGGCACATCTCGGTGAAGGAGGCGGTGTTGCCGTTTAATCGTTTCCCGACGGTCGATACTGTGCTTGGCCCAGAGATGCGATCCACTGGCGAGGTAATGGGGATCGACCGATCCTTCGGGCTTGCCTTCTGGAAGAGCCAAGCTGCAGCTGGTAACCGACTCCCAGACTCCGGGACTGTCTTCTTCTCGCTTGCAGATCGCGATAAGCGCCAAGGATTGGTTGCTGCCCATCGTTTCGCAGAGCTTGGTTTCGGGATTGTCGCGACATCGGGCACAGCCGCTGCCTTGATAGAGGATGGGATACCTGTCACAAAGGTGATCGGCAAAGTTGGAGACGCGGAGGGCATCGACGCGGTTGACTTGATTGAGTCTGGAGAGATTGTTCTCGTTGTCAATACGCCGCGAGGGCGCGGACCGCGCGCTGATGGCGATCACATTCGGCGTGCTGCAATACGTTGCCACGTGCCGTGCCTAACAACCGTTGCCGCAACACTTGCCGCCGCTGCCGGGATTGCAGAGTCAAGGACTCAAGAGGTATCGGTGCTATCCCTGCAGGAGTACCACCGTGACAATCAAATGAAGTTCGGTGTATGAGGCGTTGATGATTACTAATGGGTTACCGATGAGAGGCGCAGAGAGATGACATCGCGAGCGCGGTCACGGAACTCGATAAGTACGAGTAATTCGATAAGTGCGGTCGATTCATTGGTAGTGCTTGGGCCGCTGCGCATGAAGTCTCCAATCGTCGCGGCTTCGGGAACCTTTGGGCATGGCGATGAGGTTGCAAGGCTCTGCCCGCCGGATCGACTCGGTGCGGTTACCGTTAAATCGCTAGCGGCATACGAGTGGGGAGGCAATCCTGCACCGAGACTCCACCCAGCTGCGGCTGGCATGCTCAACTCTGTTGGGCTGCAGGGCCCGGGAGTGGAGCGGTGGATTGCGGAGGATCTTCCAGCTCTCAAGGCGCTAGGTGCTGAGGTAATCGTCTCAGTCTGGGGTCGCAACGTCCACGAATTTGCTGAGGCTGCATTGCTACTTGCTCCCTGCGCATCAGATCTTCTAGCCGTTGAGGTAAATGTCTCATGCCCCAACCTCGAGGACAGGTCGCGTATTTTTGCCCACTCCGTAGAGGCAACCTCAGCGGTTGTAGATGCAGTAATGGCCGCGAAACTCGGGATTCCAGTCCTAGCGAAACTCTCACCCAATACAGATGAACTGCCAGAGATTGCGGCGGCCGCTGTAGAGGCCGGAGCCGATGTGCTTACGCTTATAAATACTCTTCTCGGGTTCTCTATCGATGCTGAGTCACGCAGACCGGTACTTGGTGCGGGTCGTGGGGGACTCTCGGGAGCCGCCATCAAACCAGTGGCGCTGCGCGCTGTCTATGACGTCACCCAGGCCTTACCCGGTGTTCCAGTAATCGGTACCGGCGGTATCTCAACTGGTCGCGACGCGGTGGAGATGATGATGGCGGGAGCAAGTGCGGTAGGGGTCGGCACTGCAACATTTAGAGAGCCGCGCGCTTCGCTACGTATTCTCGATGAATTGCTTGCGTGGTGCTCAGGCCACGGAGTTGCGCGTGTAAGTGACCTAACCGGATCGTTGGAGACAAGATGAATGATTTTGCAAGTGGAGCTCCAGAGTCAGTTCGCTCGCGCCTTGTGCTGCCGCTCGACGTCGGCGATCTATCCCCAGCTTTGGCGGTCGCCAAACGCCTCGCTCCGTGGTTTGGTGTAGCGAAGGTTGGGCATGAGCTATTCGCAGAGGCAGGGCCTGAGGCGATTGAGCGCATGCATGAAATAGGTATGGCCGTTTTCTGTGATCTAAAACTCCACGACATTCCAAATACCGTTGAGCGAGCAGCACGCGCACATGCGCGCCATGGCGTAGAGATCATCAACGCCCACGGAGCCGGCGGAGTTGAGATGCTCAAGGCATTCGTAAACGGCGCCAAGGAGGGTGCCGCCGATATCTCTGCTCCCGCCCCAATAACACTGGCAGTTACTGTCCTTACATCGGAGTCTGATGCCTCTGCCTTCTCAACTCGCCTTGGGTATGCAGTCGAGGGTGGATGCGATGGTGTGGTCTGCAGTGCATTGGAGACGGGTCTTGCAGCTGCAAGAGGTATGAAGGCAATGGTTCCCGGAATTCGCCTTGCTGGGGGAGATCTTCACGATCAACAGCGTGTCGGAACCCCTGGTGCGACGATTGCCTCCGGCGCCACTTGGCTCGTGGTTGGGCGTGCAGTAACCGGCGCTGCAATTCCTGAGGAGGCAGCGAGTCTGGTCGCCGCAGAGGTATTCGCGGCAATTAGTTAACGCCTACTCTCGGCGCAGTTAATGCCCCGCCTTCGAAAGTCTCAGGGGTGCCTTGTATGCTCGCCGAGAAGAGTTTTAACTTGTTTTCGTTCTTGAGTCTTTGAGAGGTAATTCGTTGAGTAATCCGCCAACCCTTACTGCTGAGCAGCGCAGTGCCGCACTTGTAAAAGCAGGTGAGGCGCGACGCGTGCGCGCCGAGGTCAAGATGCTCTTAAAACTTCATCGAATCACGCTCGCCGAATTATTCGAGCGATCAGATACAGATGAGATTGTTGCAAAACTAAAAGTTGTGAGTGCTCTTGAGTCTCTACCTGGAGTGGGCAAGGTACTGGCACGTCGAACAATGGCAGATCTTGAGATCGCCGAGAATCGTCGCCTGAGAGGTCTCGGGCCTAAACAGCGATTGGCGCTCCTAGCAATCTTTCCTGAGAAGTCACAGAAGTAGACGGAGAAGTCTTGGCATTCTTAATTGTTATAGCTGGCCCAAGTGGCGTTGGGAAGGGCACCGTCGTGCGGGCCTTGGTAGCGCGCGATCCCTCTCTCTGGGTATCCGTCTCTGCTGCCACTCGCGCTAAACGAGCCGAAGAGGTAGAGGGCGTCGACTACTTCTTTATGAGCCGCAAGGAGTTTCTGCGGATTCGCAAGGAGGACGGATTCCTTGAGTGGTTTGAGGTCTACGGAGACCTGAAGGGCACCCCAACGAAACCTGTTGAGGAGAGACTCGCAGCGGGAACCGACGTTCTTCTCGAGATCGATGTCCAGGGCGCCCTTGCCGTGAGGGAGAAATTCCCGGATGCACTGCTTATCTTCCTGCGCCCGCCGAACCGAGCAGAGCAGAGGAGGCGATTAGAGGGTAGGGCCGAGGGCGACCCGGCTCAGCAGGCTGCGATCGAGACCCGCCTTGCCCAGGCCGAGGTAGAGGAGGCTCTAGCAAGCCGTTTCGATAATGTCGTGACCAATCGAGACTCAGAGGTAGCAGCACGTGAGGTGGCTGCTATCCTTAAGGCCCGTCGTGCTGAGGCCTCAAACGCCGAAGACGCTTGAGTAATTATTTCCAGAACAAGTCACTACCAAGACTTGAGTACTACCGCAAGACCCCAGATCCAGATATAGACCCAGAATTAGACCCAGACACACAACCAAGCAGCCGGTGATACATCGGATTGCATCAGCTACCCCGCCTAGAGAGGCTCACTATGGCCGACCGCAGAGACAACTTAATGGAGCCACGCCTTGAGTCACTCCTCGACAAAGTGGAGTCCAAGTTCACACTTGTAACCCTCTCGGCAATGCGTGCGCGCGAGATTAACGACTACTACGGCCACCTTGGAGAGGGACTCGGAAAGATCGTTCCCCCTCAGGTCACCTCTGTTTCTCGCAAGCCGCTCTCCATCGCCATGGAAGAAATCCGCGAGGGAAAGATTATTCAGGGCGAACTAAAGGTTGTTACCTCACCAGAGGAGCAAGAGGCTGACGCAATTGTTGCAGCCATCGAGGCGCTCTCAGTCGTTTCTGATGAGCCCGGGCCCGACGCCGGCTAGCGAAATGCTCGAGGCGGGCGGCATATCGCCGCTGGCAGGTCGACGAATAGTCCTCGGCGTATCTGCGGGGATTGCGGCGTACAAGGCTGTCGAGATCTGTCGCCGCATGGTTGATGCGGGCGCCTTCGTCTCGCCTGTCCTAACCGAAGACGCACTGAGGTTTGTAGGTGCGGTTACCTTCTCTGCTCTCGCCTCCGAACCAGCGCGTACTTCGCTCCACGAAGGCGGGGAGACGATTCCTCATACACGCCTCGGTCAGAGTGCTGACCTAATCGTGATAGCGCCCGCGACTGCAAATATCCTTGCAAAACAGGCTGCAGGGCTCGCTGATGACCTCCTCACTGCAACGTTGCTAGCTACGCGTGCCCCTGTGTTGGTGGCACCTGCAATGCATACCGAGATGTGGGAGCACCCCTCCGTCCAAGAGAATCTGGCGACCCTTCGGCGCCGCGGAGTATTCGTCTGTGAACCTGAGAGTGGTCGACTCGCTGGCGGGGATGAGGGTGAGGGTCGCCTCGCTGACCCTTCTCGAATTATCGCTGCAGCAGAGGAGATTCTCTCGCGTGGCCACGACCTATCGGGGCTTCGTATCGTCGTTACCGCGGGTGGTACTCGCGAGGCGATTGACCCGGTGCGTTTCATTGGCAATCGATCCTCTGGAAAGATGGGGCACGCAATCGCTCAGGTGGCCAGCGCACGTGGCGCTGCCGTCACCTTGATCACCACATCGAGCATCCCAGTTGGAGCGGGCATCGAGGTTGTCTCTGTCACGACCGCAGAGGAGATGCGTCTAGCGGTTGATGAAAGATTCTCTGAGGCCTCAGTGGTTGTTATGGCTGCTGCAGTCGCGGATTTTCGCCCGAAGGTAGTAGCTCCGGAGAAGATCAAGAAACACTCAGGATCTCCAGAGATAATTCTCGAGCCGACCCCAGATATTTTGAGCGGACTAGGCGCACGAAAGGCCCACCAGATACTTGTTGGCTTCGCAGCTGAGACTGAGAACCTCGAGGAGTATGCGCGAGCCAAGATGGAGGCCAAGCGGGTCGACATCATGGTCGCCAATGATGTTTCAGATCCAGAGGCTGGTTTTGAGGTACCTACAAACCGTGCCATTCTGTTAGACAACATGGGATCCCACATCAGGACCCCATTAATGAGCAAAATGTCCCTCGCCGAGGTGATCCTGGACCGCGTTGCGGTCCGCCTCGGGAGAGCAAACAATAGGGAGAGCCAGTGAACTCGTTCACCTTCACATCCGAGTCAGTAACTGAGGGCCACCCCGACAAGATGTCGGATCAAATCTCAGACGCGGTACTTGATGCGATCTTTGAGCAGGACCCGGAGAGCCGCGTTGCATGCGAGACCATGTGCACGACCGGTCTCGTAGTGGTTGCAGGTGAGATCAGCACGAAGGCGTATGTAGATATTCCTCGTGTTGTACGTGACACGGTTCGCAGCATTGGCTACGACCGCGAGTCATACGGCTTCGATGGCAACACCTGCGGTGTAATCACCTCCATCGACGAGCAGTCTCCGGATATCGCGATGGGTGTCGACAAGGCGATGGAGCAGCGCGCTGGTACGGGCGATCACTTCGACGAGGTCGGGGCTGGCGACCAGGGAATGATGTTCGGTTACGCGTGCACTGATACTGACGACCTAATGCCGATGCCGATTTGGTTGGCGCATCGCTTTGCACACCGCCTAGCAGAGGTTCGCAAGTCTGGAGTGCTTGGATACCTTCGCCCAGATGGCAAGACCCAGGTAACTATCGATTACGAGAATGGTGTACCCAAGCGTCTGCGCACGGTGCTTATCTCAACCCAGCATGCTCCCGGCATCGACATCGACACGATGATCAAGCCCGACTTAATCGAGCATGTGATTCGTCCACTTATTCCTGAGCAGTTTGCAGATGACGACTTTGAGGTTCTCTGCAACCCGACTGGAAACTTTGAGCTAGGTGGACCACACGCTGACTGTGGCCTTACCGGCCGAAAGATCATTGTTGACACCTACGGCGGCATGGCCCGTCATGGTGGAGGTGCTTTCTCCGGCAAGGACCCAACAAAGGTAGACCGCTCAGCCGCTTACGCAGTTCGCCACGCAGCGAAGAACATTGTTGCTGCAGGTATCGCCTCTCGCTGTGAGGTACAGGTTGCGTATGCAATTGGAGTTGCCCACCCGGTCTCAGTAATGGTCGAGACCTTCGGCACCTCTGAGATTGACCCTGAGCTCATTCCGGCACTTATCAAGGAGCACTTCGACCTGCGCCCGGCTGCTTTGATTGAGCGACTTAACCTTCGTCGCCCGATCTACCGCAAGACTGCCGCCTACGGGCACTTTGGTCGATCTGACCCTGACTTCACCTGGGAGAGCACCAGCCAAGCTGATGCACTTCGGGCTGCTGCGGAGAGCCTCGCGTAGAGGTAACAAGAGATGACGCTGCGTGTGGTCCGGGTCCGCCCGGACCTACCGGCGATAGACCGGTCATTTGATTACCTAGTACCTGACGCGCTCGCGCATCAGATCTCGGTTGGGACCATCGTGCGAATTCCGCTTCACGGTAGGCGAGTTCGTGGATGGGTAGTTGAGGATTTTGTTGAGCCTGAGACGGAGATCTCTCGCATCCTCCCGTTGTTGAAAGTTGTTGGAGCCGGTCCTCCGCCAGAGATTCTTGAACTAGGTCGTTGGGCCGCTCGCCGCTGGATCGGTCCAGACGTCTCTTTCTTCGGCTCGGCC
>JBAWWI010000028.1:0-22244 GCA_037146835.1 Actinomycetes bacterium
ACTGATTGTGCTCATTATGAGGCTCAATCGGTAGTGGTGCTTGCTAATCAGTTGCATCATCTACCTGTAACTGAGGCTGCTCTGCGCTCTGGTGAACTCTCTGGCACTCAGGCTGTAGAGGTCGCGCGCGGAGCGATCGTTGCACCTAATACTGAGACTCAGCTCTTGAACCTCGCTCGGCATGCAACAGTGCGAGATCTGCGTGATGCAACCAGTCGTGTCGTTGCTGCAGCTACGGACGAGACAGAGCGACACAGACAGGTACACAAGAGTCGCTACTTAAAATGGTGGGTCGGTGAGGATGGGGCGTGCAATCTTAAGGGGAGGATGACAGTTGCGAATGGTGCGCTAGTTAAGGCTGCTCTCGCACCGTTCGAGGACTCGATTTTCAAACAGGCACGCAAGAGTGGTGCACATGAAAGACCTGAGGCCTACGCAGCTGATGCGCTAATGGCGCTCTGTGAGAACGCGAGCAGCTCCGCCACAGGCGCAGGCGTGAGTAGAAAGCAGACGACTCGCCCAAACGCCGTGATGAATATTCGTGTCGATATAGATGCACTTAAGCGTGGGCGCACTGAGAATGGCGAGGTCTGCGAGATAGCTGGGGTTGGGCCGATCCCTGTCGCAACGGCCACAGAGTATTTGGGAGAGGCCTTCTTAAAGCTTCTTGTTGTCAATGGCACAGATATCAGGACAGTTGCGCATATGGGCCGAGCAATACCGGCAAAACTGCGATCAGCTGTTGAAGAGCGTGATCGTGTCTGCCAAGTACCGACGTGCGACATGAGTGTTGGTCTAGAGATTGATCACATCGTGCCCTTCGCTGAGGGTGGCCCTGCAAGCCTTGAGAACCTTGTACGACTCTGCAAGCGACATCACCTCCAAAAGACGCATGACGGATACCGCCTCGAGAAGATCGAAGTAGATGTGCGAGACAACTCACCTGCCTGGGTATGGCGAGGACCAGAGCAGCCAGCACTTGAATACCGTGGGCCACCGGAGAAGAGGGATACGGGATGAACATAAAGGTGTCGTTGCGGGTTTAGGTCATTATTTGGGCAAGTTGCGTTCGCGCATGTTCACGTGCTGGTTAGTGGTGTCGTTGCTGTTCTAGGTATTGCGCAGAGAAGTTTGCTCTTTGCGGAGTAGGGTTCCACCTCCGCCCCTGCGACTGGAGAATTTAGTGAAAACAGGATCTCGATCTGCGTTGATGATGGTTGGGATGCTCTTCGCTCTCCCGGTACTAGCTTCGTGCTCCGCATCATCAAGCGATCTGTCAGCGACGGTCGCGAGCGATCCCATCACGGTGACGTGCACAGTAACGCAGCACGGGACTTACCCAAATATCAATTTCACGACAGCAGCCGACTCGTCCCAGATAAACGACACCTCCACCGCAATTAGCAAGGTGACATTCATTTTTGCATCAACTGGAAATATTGCGGTGGACGCCACTGTCTCTACAGTTACCGCTGGGAACAGGGTATTCAAAGCTGACCTCACCACTGGCCAAGCAAAAGTTGTCACCGCCGTTTATTACGTTGGCACTACCGAGGTGAAGAGGGCAACATCAACTGGCGACTGTGACGGGTTCCAAATGCCTCGGTGAAGAGGGCAACATCAACTGGCGACTGTGACGGGTTCCAAATGCCTCGCGGTTAGGGAGAACCTAAATCGTTAGGGGCCAATGGTCTTGGGTGCTGGCCTTGTAAACGTGGGCCGTATGAGCAGTAAGCAACAACCGAAGTTTGCACCCCTAGACCAATTACGATCTCACGATGCGCATTTTTAACTTCTCAGAGAAGACTCGAGTCACAAAACCATCTCGCCCCATGAGCACTGCTCTGGTAATCGCAGCACTGACGATGACGATGACCTTTGGCCTTGCAGCCTGCGGTAACAAGGAGTCACTCCAGGCAACTGCTACCTCGGATAAGAAGGTAAACCCGGCTCCAAAACTCGAAGATCCGAGCGCTACAGGACGAGAGCTAATCACTAAGTGGCTGACTGCTCTCAAAGAGCGTGACCTTGAATCAATCGATGAGCAGCTTGCACCTAACTTCCAGATTCGCAGGGCAAACGGGTCAACGGCAAACAAAGAAGAGTATCTAAAGTCGCCTGCTGTAGTAACAAGTTTTGAGTTGAGCGAGAAGCTGGTTGGTCTGCAGCACGGTCAGACTCTCTCGCTTAACTGGGCAATCAAGGTCGAGGAGACCATCGGAGGAATTACCTACTCAAATTCTGAAGCGCCTCGCATGACCAGCTTTGAGTGGAATACCGATAAGTGGCAGATAGTTACCTATGCAAACTTCAACGCGCCTACAACGGTAACCACAACCACTTCGACTACAACGCCAACTACCACTACAACTGCTGGCTAGTTAGTTCACTCTTTTGTACGGCTCCCTCTGCGTCGTGGCGCTTAAGGCTAAATGCAATTAGGCCTAACAACGCGATTACTCGCAGCCCAACAAATATCCAGAGAAAACTCAGAACTGCATGCGTGCCCCAGAGCCCATGAAACCGTCCAAAGACAAGTAGCGAGACTCCAATGTCGCCTACACAGAATGTGATCCAGTGCCTTCGAGCAATCGGGAGTAGCACAAAGAAGGGCACAATCCATAGGTCGTAGTTGGGTGAGTAGACCTTGTTAGCAAGAATGAATGAGGCGAGCAGCGCAGCACCTATCGCAACAACACTGAGATTGCGACGAACCGCGAGAACGCTTATAGCGGCAAGTGCAATTACTAATGCAGCACCAGCAGCAAGGTTTGCGACGTGGGATGGGTTTCGCGCCACGACGTTGGAGATGCCGGGCGTGCGAAAGATCCAGTACCAGATGCTGCCCCAAGTTGCGCTTCGCTTACCTTGAAACTTGGCTGCGAATGCCCAGCCAGAAGGAGTACGAAGTGCGATCGGCAGGTTAATGAGAAGCGTCGTGATCGCCGCGCCTAGGAGCATGCGCAGCGCACCCCGTCGGTCGCCTGCAAACCACCTCTGTATAAGTAGGGGCGGCAGGAATAGACCTGGGAATAGCTTGATGGATGCTCCGACTGCAAGTGCAACCCCAGCAGTTGCATCCATGCCCGCCTCTGCAGCGAGTAGGCCAAAAATCGCGGGGAGCAGCGCTAGAGCGTCCCAGTTATGGAATGCAAAAATGAAGAGCATCGGAGCAAATACCCACCTCCAGATTCGTCCTGCTCCGCGCGCTCGGAGTAGCGCAGAGATGGTCAAGATCACAGCGACGGCAACAATGGAGTTAGCGACAAAGAACTGAGTACAACTGTGTAGAAGTGATGCCCATACCCAAGCGACATACCCGATCACGACCGGGTACTCAACCGGTCGGTTGATGAAAGGCAATGCGCTTGGCGATAGGTGCCATGCAAAGTATCTGCCCGGTAGATCGCTAAGTGCATCGTGTCCGCCGTGGCCGTAGAGACTCCACTCAAGAAGGGCCGCACCAAGCAGTGTGATCAGAGTCGCAAGAAGAACTCTTGCTAACGGCACGGAATTCTCGGGAGCCCCCTCACTCCCAGCGAAAATGTGCGATCGAAAATCTGCAAAACGACTGGAGGCTTGGTCATTCGTTAATTCACTCCGTAAATCAGCTTTGGCCATCTGCCCACCTCTCCGGGCTAGAGCGTCTCACACGAAGGTAACGAAAAGGTTAAAGACCTAGGTTTCTCTATCCACCTTTAGCGGCGGTAACCGCTACGAGGGTATCCGAGTAGGCGACCCCGCCTCCCCAGTCGGTTAGGCGATCACTTGTAAGCGAGTTTGCAACGCCACCTTCGTGAGCATCGCCCCACCATCCCCAGGGGATTGCGACAACTCCGGTACGCAGGCGCTCTGTGACTCGAACCCTAAGGGTTACTTCGCCGCGGTCATTAGATACTTTGACCAATGCACCGTCAGAGAGATTGAGCGCAGTTGCATCGGCCGCAACCATCTCGACATAAGGACCACCCGCAGCGGAACCGTGTTCTGGTCTTTGATGTTCGGCTCTTTGATGTTTAGGCAGGTGGGAGTATGAAGAATTCAAAAATCGAGCGTGCTGTTTCGGGGTTAAGAGCCTGAATGGAAATCTCTCAAGCTGCACGGGCGCATACTCATTAGGTGCCTCGTAAGTTGGTAGCGCTGGTTGGCCCATTGATCGAAGAGCCTCACTCACAAACTCAACTCGACCACTTGCCGTTGGAAATACTCCATCCCCGAACGGCCTGCCATCTTCTGGGTAGGGAACGCGCACGCGATGCTGATCGCGTAGTTGATCAATATCGATACTCGGAAGTGAAGAGGTCAGAACGGTTAGGTCATCCTCGAAGAGGGCAGGCTCCGTTAAGCCAAGTGCCCGAGCAAGTTGCCTATGAAACTCTGCGTTGCTGATCGATTCACCCACTGGGGCAATCGCAGCTTCATTCCAACCAAGATTCAAGTGACCCCACGCCGGAGTTACATCGACACTCTCAAGCTGGGTAGTTGCAGGGAGAACGATGTCGGCGTAGCGGGCAGTGTCAGTAAGGAATTGTTCGTGGACGACTGTGAACAAATCTGAGCGCTCAAACCCCTTGCGTAGTAACTCAGTATTCGGGACGCTCACCATTGGGTTAGTGCCCCAAATAAAGAGCGCATGCACACTCGGGCTTAACTCAGAATTAGTGAGGATGTCTGCGAGGCGGACCTCGTCAAGCACTCGCGGCTCGCGGGTACCGAGAAGATCGGGGCGACTCAGCGCATCAAGGTCGATTACTAGATCAGTCCACGATCCAACGCTGCGGGCTAGCCCGCCACCACGATCGCGCCATGCGCCGACAAGGGCGGGGAGGCATGCAAGGGTGCGGAAGAACATTCCGCCATGCTCCCGGTGCTCGGCTCCAATAAGAGTGCGTATCGCTGCGGGGCGAATGGTTGCGTATTCACGTGCAAGAGTCGCGATCTCGTCTTCAGCAAGCCCACATATCTCGGCTGCTCGCTGAGGGGTCCACTCTCTAACATGCTCCTCTAACTCAGCGAAGCCAAGAGTATGTGCTGCAACCCATTCGTGGTCTTGGAGACCGTCGCGAATAATCACATGCATCATCGCGAGCATCAGTGCGACATCAGTACCAGGTAGGGGCTGAATGAATTGGTCTGCTTCGTCTGCAGTAATTGTTCGTATTGGATCGATGACGATGATGCGCGCACCGTTAGTACGGGCTGCCTCAATTGTTGGCCAGAGATGCCGATTGGTGAGGCGGGTGTTGCTCCCCCAGATGATGATTAGTTTTGAGTGGGCCAACTCCTCTGGATCGAGTGCGAGTTTGGTGCCATTGGTCATCGCAACACCAGCACCGGCCACTGCTCCACAGAGTGCACCCTGTAGGCGAGTTACTCCGAGCGCATTCCAGAGGCGATAGGGGAACCCCATTGCTAAGAGACTTTGGTTTCCCGCTCCACTAAATGGCAGAACCGCCTCGGCACCATGCGTTTCAACGACCGCGTGGAGTTGAGCCGAGATCTCCTCAAGCGCGGTCGCCCAAGAGATTGTCTCAAACTCGCCAGAGCCTTTAGGGCCTACCCGCCTGAGCGGTGTGGTTATACGCCTATCGCTATAGGTGCGCTCTATAAAGTGATTTACCTTGGGGCAGAGTTCACCTTTGCTAAACGGGTGATCGGGGTCGCCGCGTAGTTTTACCGCTACACCGTTCTCGACTGTAGCGATCCAACCGCATGAATCAGGGCAGTCGTGGTGACAGGTTCCGTACGCAATCGTTGTTACGTCTCGATCTGTCGCATCTGTCGCATCTGTCGAATCCAGAGTTGAGGCCATGGAGTAAATGTTACGAGATCTCGGACCTAGGCGGCAGCGGAGTTAAGGCTTAACTTTTCCTCTTGGACCAGACGGAGTGCCAGGGGCTTTCGGGAGCCCGAGTTGCGGGATCATCCAGCGCGTAATTAGAAGTGCTCCGTCGCCCTGGTAGTGCTGGGCATCGGGGCGCAGAGTAACTCCGTGCTCGACCTGTTTGCAGCTGTCGTACTTCGGGCAGACACGCATTGCTAAATCGATCAAGCCAACCTCAGGATGGTGCTTTGCGTAACGCGCAAATGTGGCATTTTGACACTTGGTTTGGCCTGCCACAACGGGCGTGAGGCCAAATAGCGGCGAATAAGCACTAGTGCTGATTACTAGGTGCGCTCCACGCGAGGCAAGGACGCGTTCTGCTTCGGCGAGTGACTGCGATGTCCATTCTTTATAGAGCGCATCGCAGGGCTTAGCCCACCCGTCACCACGATTACCACCTACATGAGAGGAACCGAGCAGCAAGACCACAATATCGGGGTCAAATTGAGCTACGGCGTCTGGCCAGAGAGGTGTGCAATCTATTGCGTCGCGACCATCGCCGAGTTCTGGACCGCGCTCCTTCAAAACGGTAGGAAAGTGGCAAGCAGGGAAGGCCGCGTTGAAGGTAACCATGTTGAATTCATGATCGAGTGGAGTAAAGCCCTGGTCTGACAAGTACCAACCCACAGAGTTGCCGACGATCATGACGCGTGTTGCACCAGGGTGATCGACGGTCTTCTGAAGTGCGTTGGCAGACTCCTGCTCAATAGTTTTTTGCTTGATTGGGCTCGCCTCGGCTCCCCTGGTTGAGATGAGGGCAAGGCCTATTAGTAACGCCGCAGCGAATGGCGTAAACCACCGAAGGGTCTTTGCAGAGAAGGCCCCGTAGCGAATTGGTTTCTCAACAAATCTGTAAGAAAGCAGCGCTACAACGAGAGTGACCGCAATGCGCACCCCAAGTAAAGGCCATCCGCTCAATCCGACGCGATCTGCATTGAGCCAGACATAGATAGGCCAGTGCCAGAGATAGAGGCCATAACTAATAATCCCAGCCTCTACAAGTGGGCGTGCTGAGAACGCGCGAGCAAGTGGTCCGGACTCTGGGTGTGTAATCGCGGCGATAACTGCGGTCGCTGCGAGACTGCAGATTAAGAGGCCGCCTGAGTAGAGGCCGCCTTGCTCGAGTCTGAAATATGCCCAGATGAGTATCGCGGTCGCTATGACTCCAAGAATCTCGAGGGAGTGACGTCCCCGTTTGGTACTGGCCGCTCCTCTCCAAGCAATCCAACTCGCGAGTGCTGCACCAAACAGAATTGCTGCAGCGCGCGTATCTGTTCCGTAATAGATACGAACTGTTCCTTTTGAACTGTGCCAGATCTGTAGTGCGAAAGCGGCTGAGAATATCGAGAGTGTTAGGGAGGTAAAGAACATTGCGCGTGCCCACGCAATCGCTGTTCGCCCTCGCCGAACAATACAACCAACACCAAGAGCGACTAGTGGCCAGACCACATAGAACTGCTCTTCGATAGCGAGGCTCCATGTGTGGTTCAAAGGAGAGGGGGAGGTAAAGAGCCTCCAGTAGTCGTAGTCAGCAAGGACTAAATGCCAGTTCGCAACGTAGCCAAGGGTTGCTAGAAAATCGCCGCGAATCTGATTGAGCTCAGTGGGTTTCGCGATAAAGACGGCGTATGCGCAGACTGCAACGAGCATTAGGAAGAGAGCGGGGAGCAAGCGCCGTGCGCGCCTCGCCCAGAAACCACCCAATCCGATTGTTCCGCTGCGCGCTGTCTCCGCTAACAGAAGGGAGGTAATTAGATAACCAGAGAGAACAAAGAAGAGATCTACTCCGAGGTATCCGCCTTTTAGTACTCCACCGTGGAATAGAAGCACTGCAATAACTGCAGCACCGCGGGCACCATCAAGGGCCGTGATGTGTCGCCGCTCGGCCAATGGAGCCTCGGCCTTTGGGGCCTCAACGACCGAAGACGTCATCCCAATCGGAGAGTTTCTAGAGGTTCAAGTTTGGCCGCGCGCCTCGCTGGGTAGAGGCCAGCAACAATTGATACAACCATCGCGAGAAGGACACCGGCGGGGGGGATCCAGGTCTGAAGCACGAAGACCCACCCGGATAACCAGACTCCGACGAGGATCGCGAATGCCCCAAGCATGACCCCCAGGATTCCGCCGATGAATCCAACAACCATTGCCTCAAGGAGGAACTGCTGTGCGATGGTGCGTCGAGTATGCCCAAGCGCGCGTCGAATCCCGATCTCGGTAGAGCGTTGGATAACTGAGATGGACATGACATTTGCGATTCCGATACCGCCAACGATAATCGCGAGCAGACCCATTGAGGCCACGATCAACTGGAGCTGACGGTCGCTCTGGGCGGCAAGTTCTAGAGCCTCTGCCTTGATCTCCGTGGCTACCTCTTTGGGGCCACCAAGAGCGATTGCAACGCGCAGTGCATCTGAAGTGACCTGCTCTGTACCCTCGGAGGAACGAACGTATAGCTTCGTCGGGAGGATGTCTTCCTTAACGAAATCAGCGTCTGCGGAGGCGAAGGAAATAAATGCAGCGTTATCTAGTGAGGGATCCAACTCGACTTTACCGAGCACGCCGATTACACCGTAGGGCTTACCAGCGAGATCGATGGTGCGGCTCTCTCCCGGGAGGTAGCCGAGTTCGTTGGCCAATCCGCTACCGATTACAACTGCGCGTACAGAGTTGTCGTTATCGGCTTTGCTGATCCACCGTCCGCTGGTAAGTGGAACCTCGAGTACGAAGGGAAGTCGCGTATCCGTACCTACGACAGGTATTGGGGTTGTTTCATACTTTGCGCGTGCCTGGGGATAGGGGGAGACGATGATGTCAGTCAGTTGTACAACCGACGCAACCTTCTCAACTGTCTTTACCTGTTCAGCGCGCCGCACTGCATCTTTTGGAAGCGTTGGGTTCTGCGATCCGAAACTGCTTGCAGCCTTGGCCTCGATCAGGTTCGTTCCAAGTTGAGCAACCTTTGCCTTTAGGTCGCCTTTAGCGCTGTCTGTGAGACCGACAGCAGCGACGATCGCAGCCACACCGATGACAGGGCCCATGAGCAGAAGAATTGTGCGAACTTTCCGCGCGAGTAGGCCTCCAAAGGCAACGCTTATGAGGTCACGTGTATTGCGAGAGATCATGAGAGCACCTTGTATTCATCTGCGACTATCTCGCCGTCGCGCATCGAGACTTTTCGATCGGCCCTACCCGCAACCCCTTGATCGTGGGTTACAAGTACCACTGCTCGCTCGTTCGAGCGCAATGACTCAAATATCTGCATCACATTCTCGGCATTGGAGGAGTCGAGCGCCCCAGTAGGTTCGTCGGCGAGGACGATGATCGGATCGGTTACTAGTGAACGTGCAATCGCAACGCGTTGCTGCTCACCACCAGACATCTGAACTGGCCTGTGATCGTGGCGCGCCCCGAGCCCGACTCTCTCAAGAGCGTCCATTGCCTTCTCCCGACGCTCGGCAGGCTTAAGTCCGCGGTATAGGAGGGCGGTCTCAACATTACCGAGAGCAGTTAAGTGAGCAATAAGGTGGAACTGCTGAAAGACGAATCCAATGGTGCGTCCACGGAGACGAGTGCGGCTCGCGTCGTCGAGAGTAGTGATCTCCTCACCTGCAATCTTGATAGATCCAGATGTGGGCAGATCTAGGCAGCCAAGGAGCCCAAGCATGGTTGATTTACCTGAACCTGATGGCCCAACTATTGCCATGAAATCGCCAGGCATAATGCGAAGCGATACTTCGCGAAGCGCAAAGACCTTTACCTCTTCGCCGTAGACGCGCGAAACGTCTGTGAGCTCAAGGAACGGCTCTCGTGAGTCTGAGGGGACTTGGGTCATCGTGGCTACTAGTTGGTTGGAGTTGTAACGGATACGACAACTAATTCTTTTCCGGTCAAGCCCTTGGTTACTTCAATGAACTCATCCTGCGTAAGGCCAACCTCAATGAGCACTCTCTTGATGCGCCCCGAGTCAGTAATGACGCGTACATAGTTCTTTGAGCCGCTCTTGAGAACTGCTGCGATCGGAACTGCAATCACATTGACTCGCTCATTGATAACTACATCGATACTCACTGTTGCGCCGTCAACGTTCGGAAGCTCTCCCGTGGCCTCAACAGTTCCTTCATACGTCTCGGTCTTATCGGCACCCACGGTTGATGTCTCGTCTAACTTCGTGATGAGCCCGGGTATCGGAACCCCTCCGGCCTCAAGCTGCACATCGGCCTGCATGCCTAGCTCGATTTTGGAGCGCTGCGTCGCAGTCATCTTAAGTTTTACTGCAAGCACTGGCTCGGTGAGGTTCAAAACAGGTGAGCCCTGAAGAACAAACTCGCCTTCATCTACAGCGACTGTTCCGATGCGTGCCGGCCAGTTTGCGACGATCATGTCGCTTGGGTAGAAGATCACGTCATCCGAGAAGACGCGAACAGTGATTGTGACTGATGAGGTGCCGGCTCGCATAAGCGCGAGTCCAGAGAGCACTTCGTAATCCTGCCCAGGAGTGGCGCTACCACCGACTTGATAGTTAATGGTTGTGTCCTCAACCATTACCTGTGTAGCAAGGATTGTGAATGAAACGCTGCCTCCTTCGCGCACATCGCCGCCACCAGCAATATTGAGCTCTGGTACATCCCCTGACTCAACCGTGACCGTAGCGACGCTTGGGTATGCAGGTGTGTAAGGGGGAGGAGAGATGATGTCTGGATCCGCTACAACTGTAACGGTGATCGTCTCGTCAGGCTCGACAAGATTGTCGGAGCGAGGTGAGATGTTAAACGCAACCTCTGTATTGCCGGATGTAAGCGTTACATAGTCGTTTGCGAGTGGGCGGTAATCCTGCTCAACGGTAGCGCTGCCCGAAATGTTCACAAAAATATCTAGGTTCCGGTTTAGCTCTACATTCGAGCGGAGTCGGAAGGTGGCGTTCTGCCCCTCGTTCGTCTTCGCAGAGTCAGCTGAGATTGTGATCTGCGGAATGATGTCAGTGCCATTGGCATTGATGGTGATCGTGGCTCTATCGGATGGTCCGACAACGTAGTTGGGGTCGTTACCAAACTGTGTTGTCATTGTGACAGTGATGTCTTCTTCGTCCTCAACAACGATGTCATTGAAGATGTCAGAGGAGAATGAAACGCTTGTTTGGCCTGCGAGGATCGTCGCGTTGTTCTTGAGCGTCTTGTAATCAGCGTTGCGGTTTGAGTCTCCGGCGGTTGCGCCTCCACCAATCTGCAGTGCAACGATAGTGTCATTGGCCGGTGCAACATCTGCGTTGAGCGTCCAGGTAGCAACTCCACCCTCGTCTACATACCGTGGTGTACCCGAGACGTTGATCACGGGCTTGTCCGGTGTTCCGGTAGCTGCGCGTCGCGCTACAGCTGGGATTGCGCGTGCAGCACCTCTCCTCGCCGGAGCAATTGGCCCGACGAATGTGCCTCCGTTGCTCTCAACTGATGTGGCGGTTGAGAGAATTGTTGCGGCACCTGTGCTGCGCTTGCCGAGCCTGTAGCCAGCAGCGTTTCCGCTTAGTGCGAGCTGAACTGTCTCGTCGGTCTCAGGCTTGGCGCCACCATATCCGTGCGCTGCCTGCCACTTGGCTAATGCCGATCGAGTCTGCTCTGTAAACGTGCGGTCGACTCTCCCAGGGCTGAATCCATCGGAGGCAAGGATCTTCTCAAGTTGGGCCACATCTGGTCCGTCAGAGCCGACATCGAGGGTGCGGAAGAACGAGAAGTCACCCTTCACCGCTACGGCTTCGCGGCCATCGAGAGCAAAGATTGCGTCTCCCACGTTCACTTCTTGAGCATCTTTCACGTTGACCTTGCTGACGCGACCATCGGTTGGCGCATTGATGGTCTGCGTCTCCTCTCTGCGCAACTCTCCGCTAACGGTGAGGATGTCCTGGAGGGTCTGTCGAGAGACAGGCTGGGGAGTAATGGAGGTCTTCTTCGTAGACGAACCACCACATGCAGCAAGTAATGAAGCTGTCATTACAACTGCACCGAGTGTGGCAACAGAGCGCTTAAACATTACGAAAAATCTCCTAGATAGTTGAGTTAGATAGTTGAGTGTTAGAAGGTATTAGTTAGAGAAGGTATTAATTAGAGAAGGGGTTAGGTAGAGCGGGTTTTAGGTAGAGAAGGTTTTAGATAGAGAAGGTTTTAGGTAGAGCGGGTATTAGTTAGCTATCCCGACCTCGGCCGAGCACTGGTTGAGATCTCGGCTGTTGATAGAGCCATCTGGTGATCGGAAGACTGCCGGGACGAGTAATCCAATTTCGTTGGTAGTCGTTGTAATTTTCCACCCGCGCTTCTCGAGGCACGGCTTGAGTTTGAGGAAAGCCTTATTACGTTCTTTGACTTGCTTGGGCGTCAGCTCTGCCCGAACGGTGTTGAACTCAGTCAGGATCTGAATAATTCCAGTGCGTGCTGCGCACTTGCTGAGGATCGCGATGTACGCAGGGTCCTGGAAGGCAGGGTTGCTTCGGTCAAGAAGATTGCCGCGCACTTTGTCTCCGCTCGCTGCAATACACGAGCTGAATTTGGCGTAAGCGTCGAAGAGGCGAGTCTCAACGGGGCGCGTGTCGAGGTTTTGAGGTACACCGTCTGCGCCTGTTGCGCCCGTGGCTGTGCTTATACCTTTTGCGGCATTTTTCCGTAAGTCTTTAACTTCTTTGGGGGTGAGTACCTGAACATCCTCGGGGCTGCGAACAACCGTCGAGGAGGCTGAATCTGAGCTACAGGACGAGAAGAGAAGCCCCATAGATAACACTGAAACAAGAGCAATCGCCCAATAGCTTTTGCGGCCGACGCGGGTCTTCAGGTTGTGCCTCACGCTTAAGCCCCCCAGGCCCGATTTGCGGATTGGCGAAGGCTATCGGGGCCGCCTCCTCATGTCCCATCGCGGCTTGCTTGCGAGGGAGAGCAAAACCTCGGGTAGTCGGGCGCTTCTTGGAGCCCATGGCGCGATCAGGCCCCAAGGCTGAGAACCTTGGGGCCTGATGCACCATTCATATGCCTCTATATGGCTATATGGCTATCTATATACGCTACCTATATATAGGTCTCCTATATGGGTCTCGTTAGCCGTTGATCAGGGCCTTTGGCGTAAACGAAGCCGTCTTCCCATTGAAGTCGATTGCGCCCCCAACCGGGGAGAAGTACCCCTTGGCCGTCGAGTACTGAACAATCTGGAACTGCTCCCCTAGGAACCAGTCGTTCTTGATGTTGGTAACAAATTTTGCTCCCTTGGGCATGAGCCCAATCCCAGAGGCAGTAAATGTCCGAGCCGTCTCCATCACCGATAGGCGTGTGAGTTTGGGCGAGTCCTCAAGGATCTTCTGAAGCATTGCCCCAGCAGTCCATCCGTAAGCAACGATTCCGTTACCAGGATCTGCAGTCGGAACGTACTGTCCAACCTTCTCTTTGTAGAGAGTTACTGCCGGAGAGGATGCAAAGGCCGGATTAGATGGATCCATCAATGGAAGGACTGTCAGCACATCGTTACCAGCTTCACCAGCGATTGCCATAAGGGTCTTGGATGTGCAGGTACCTGACATGTAGGTGGTTGGTCTCCAGCCAGATGCTGCAACATTCTTCAGAGCATCTGGACAGGCCAGCAGAGTCCCGCCGATAACGAGAACATCAGCGTTGGTTGCTGCAAGTGTCGTGATCTGAGATTTGGTATCAGGGGTCTCCGGGTCGTAGCCAACAACCTTGACGACCTTCAGATCGGTGCCTTTCACTAGAGAGCTCAATGTCTCCGAGTAGGCGCCGCCGAAGTCGTCGTTTGCACGAAGCACCGCGATGGTCGCCTTGGGCTCTTTGACCTTGAGGTAATCAACTAGCGCCTTCATCTCGTCAGGGTAGGGAACGAGGAAAGTGCCTAGAAGCCAAGGGTATTTTGAGTTACCCCATGCAGGAGAGCCGGTCGCTGCTAAGAGGTTCGGAACACAGTCCTCGTTAACTTGATCGCGAATCGCGAGGTTGTTCTTCGTGCCCACGACATTGAATAAGCCAAATACATTCGAGTCGATTAGCGACTGCACGTTGGCAACGGTCTTCTCTGCCGCGTACGCGTCATCTTTAACCTCGAGTTTGATTTGGTATTTCTTGCCGGCTACCTCTACACCGCCAAGGTCTTTGTTTAGGTAATCGATGTAAGCAGTCTCGCCATCAAGGATGCCCTTGAATGCAGAGTAGATACCTGAGAGTGGGAGGCTCGTTCCGAGAGTGATGGTGTCACCGGTAACGGTTGCCTTTGCGGGATCGGTGGTGCAGGCTGCGGTATCGATTGCTCCACCGTTGGAGGATCCACCGCCGCTGGGAGTATCTGAGCGACCTCCACCACAAGCTGCTAAGGCGATTGCTAATACGGAGGTAACCGCAACCGCTCTGATTACGACACCGGGGCGTCTCCAAGTCGATGCACTCATAGTTTTCCTCTCATGAATATGTGATGACCCCGGGGGTGAGGCCATCGTCTGTGCTTGCTTTCAGTTAGTGCTTTCAGTTAGTGCTTTTACTTTTGGGCATTTCTGTGATTGGTGCTTTCTATGCTGCTTTTCCTGCCCTGCTTAGGGTTCTACCTAGTCGTCGAGAACTACGCCTCGCCGCTCCCATGATTCCGTCTGGCATGAAGTACATGAAGACAATTAGGAGCACCCCGAACAACGCTGGGGATAGAACTTCTTTGCCGCTGAAGAAACTTGGGAGAATGGGCGGGTTGGCTACGAAATCCGATGTAGCACTCTGGATCATTACAACCGCGAAGCCACCTATCAAGGGTCCAAAGACCGTTGCTGTCCCGCCGATAACTACTGCAACTAAGAAAAGAATCGAGAGATTAAAGGTCCCGATTTTCTCTGCATTTGCGAGGCCGGTCACTTGCACAGAGAGTGCTCCAGCAATTCCGGCATATGCCGCACTCAGGGCAAAGGCCATCACCTTTGTGCGAGCAAGATTCACCCCGACAGTGGTCGCAGCCGCTTCGTGATCACGCACTGCAATTAGCGCCCTACCGAATCGCCCTCGGACTAATAGCCAAATGCCTAGGAGAAGAATGAGAGCGATGGTGAGGGTTAGGTAATAGCCCCACTGGTCTAACGCCGCTGCTTTGGCTGGTACCCAAGATGGAGCGGCAAGGTCGAGCCTTGATACGCGAACCAAGTTGGTGCCGCCTACTCCGTGCACGAACTTCTTTGTGATGTCTGGAAACACGACTGCAAGACCAAGAGTTACGAGCGCTAAGTAGAGGCCCTTGACGCGTAACGCGGGCACTCCAATGGCCACCCCAATGATGAAGGAAATTGCTGCAGCAATAGGAATAGTCGTGAGATAAGACCAGCCGTGCTCGCTGACTAAAAGGGCGCTTGTATATGCGCCGATGCCGTAGAAGGCGCCATGGCCGATAGAGACTTGACCGTTATATCCAGTGAGGAGGTTGAGCCCCATTGCCGCGATGCCGATGTAAATCGCTGTAGTCCAGAGGCGTACCTCCGAGGCGGAGTGCTGCTGCGGAAATAGAAGCAGGTACGCAAGGACGGCTAATCCGAAGAGTATTCCGACGATACGCGCCCTATTGCCTAAGAAGTGCATGCTCAGACACGCTCAACTTTTGACTGACCGAATAGCCCCTGCGGTCGAAACATGAGCACGAGAAGGATTAAGCCGAACGGGACAATTATCTCGATGCCGCTTAGGGCTGGGAGATACTGCTGCGTTAATGCTCCAGCCACACCAATGATTAATCCTCCCACGACTGCACCAAGGGGGCTATCGAAGCCACCTAGAGCAACCCCCGCGAATGAGAAAATAAGTACTGACTGCATAGAGCCAGCGGTGAGCCCGGTGGTGGTGGGTACCACGAGTGCTCCGGCTAGAGCACCCAGCGCAGAGGCGAGTCCCCAACCAAGCATGAGCATCGTTGCTGCAGAAATGCCAAGGAGTCGCGCGCTATCTGGGTTCGACGCCACAGCGCGTAGAGCCAGACCAAGTTTTGTGCGCTGCAGTAGAAGCCACAACGCGAGGCACTCAATTGCAAGCACACCTACGAGTACGAAGGTATCGGACCGCAGCACTACACCGCCGATGATCCAAGAGTGATCGGGATATGCGCGCGGTAGTGCCTTGGCATCAACACCGAAGAAGAGTTGAGCTAGCGCATTGAACGCGAGGAACATCCCAATAGTGACGATTACTAAGACCAATGGCGAGGATTTCTCGACTGGCCGAACAATCACGCGCTCAATCAAGACCCCGGCAATAAATGCGATACCCATAGATATAAGAATCGCTAACCAGACCGGGAGCGGAGATTGAGTGAGTTCCCATGTGATGTAGGTGGCAAAGAGCGCCATCTCGCCCTGTGCAAAGTTGAGGATTCCTGTGGTGCGAAAGATAAGAACGATTGCGAGCCCGAGCGACGCGTAGACCACGCCGCTGCCGATGCCGTTCATGAGTTGGGTCAGAAATAGTGCCATTAGATACCTAGGTACGCGCGGCGCACATCGTCGTTATTGGAGAGCTCCTTAGCGGAACCTGTTGCGACGATCTCTCCCGTCTCGAGTACGTATCCACGCTGAGCGATTGCTAACGCGAGTGTCGCGTTTTGCTCCACTATGAGCATCGATACATTTTCGTCGCGGTTAATTGCACTAAGTGTCTTGAAGAGACCCTGAGTGATGATTGGTGCAAGACCTAACGAGGGCTCATCGAGTAGCACTAACTCGGGTCGAGCCATCATGGCTCGAGCAATAGCGAGCATCTGCTGCTCTCCGCCGCTCATTCCGCCCGCAAGCTGTCGACGTCGATCGCGAAGTCGCGGGAAGACTTCATACCAGCGGTCCATATCGGCAATGACCTCGCGGTCTTTGCGCGTAAATGCACCGAGGCGAAGGTTCTCTTCAACGGTCAGGTCAGTAATCGTGCCGCGCCCCTGGGGTACGTGAGCGATCCCAAGACGAGCAACTTGATCAGGTCTTTGCCCCAAGATGGACTCCCCAGAGAACTCTGCTCTCCCTGTCGCCTCGACCATTCCGCTTAAAGCTCTGAGTGTCGTTGTCTTTCCTGAGCCGTTCGCCCCAAGAATTACAACTACCTCGCCAGCCTCAACCGAGAAGTCAATGCCGCGTAGCACCTCAACAGGTCCGTAACGCGCGCGCAGTCCGGTGACAGTGAGGAGGCTCATTGCGCAACCAGGGGGGTTGGGTCTCCGAGGTATGCCTCTATAACGCGCGGGTTATCTCGAATCTCAATTGCGGTTCCCTCTGCAATTTTCGATCCGAAATCGAGCACCACGATCTTCTCTGATATCGACATGACGATCTGCATATGGTGCTCAACAAGGAGAACTGCCATCCTCAACTCGTCGCGTAGGTCAACGATCAGTTTGGCGAGTTCGTCAACCTCGGAGTGGGTTAAACCTGCTGCTGGTTCATCGAGCATGAGCATTCGAGGATGCGATGCAATAGCGCGGGCTATCTCGATGCGCTTGAGAGTTCCGTATGCGAGGCCAGTAGCGTGGTGTGAGGCGAGGTCGCCTAGCCCCATTCGCTCTAAGACCTCGTAGGCATGTATTCGCCTGGCGCGCTCCGTCTCGCGTTTCGAGTGGGCTCCGAGCATGACATTCTCGAGGACCGTGAGCGCCGGGAAGAGCGCAAGGTTCTGAAAGGTTCGTGTAATCCCGAGTGCAGCGACGCGGTGTGCGGGTTGTGAGAGGAGAGCTGTTCCGTCAAAGTCAATCGATCCGCTATTGACCTCGTATAGGCGACTGATGCAGTTAAATAGGGTGGTTTTGCCAGCGCCATTGGGGCCGATGAGCGAGCATATCTGCCCTTCGTCGACCGTGAAAGACAGGTCTGACAACGCGACAATTCCGCCGAACTCCACACGGAGATTGCGGACCTCGAGGAGAGTCATCTCCGTACCTTCTGTTTAAACTTTATGCCCATGTTTAGCCCAACGAGAAGACGGCGTTACTGAGACGAATTTAGCGCTCTGCGATCAACTTAGCCGCGTGCAACTCATCAATCCTGTGTCTCGCTACCGCAGCCTAAGCACTAAAAGTGAGAGAGTGCCGAGATGAGCGAAGCCTGCTGCGGACCGAACCGAGATCAGGGAGCACAAATTGCTCCGGTGAACACAGACGTATCTCCGCAAGGAGAGATACGCGTTAGTGACCAGATTCACATCGGAGCGGAGGCATCAAATACTCGTGTAATTAAGTTTGCCGAGGTCCCGGCCGGAGTATTTCGGATGGGGAACTCGCGAGGAGACGGTTACGAGGCTGACGGCGAGAGCGCACTCCACGAAGTAGAAGTTGCGGCGTTCTCCATCGGTACAACTGCAATTACAAATGCGCAATTTGCCGCTTTTGTATCTGAGACGCGCTACGTAACTGAAGGAGAACTATTCGGGTGGTCCTTTGTTTTCGCCGGCCACCTGCCTGACGAGTTTGAGGAGACGCGCGGGGTAGTGGGTACTGAGTGGTGGCGACAGGTTTACGGCGCAACTTGGTTTAGCCCTGAGGGCCCACACTCAAATATCGAGACTCGACCTGATCATCCGGTTGTGCACGTCACGTGGTCCGATGCCGAGGCGTTCTGTAAATGGTCGGGCACCCGGCTTCCGACCGAGGCAGAGTGGGAGTACGCAGCACGTGGCGGTTTAGTGGGCAAGGCGTTCCCGTGGGGTGACGATCTAGAGCCCGATGGCGAGCACCTAATGAATGTGTTCCAAGGCGATTTCCCATCCCAGGACTCGGGGGCGGATGGATTCACTGGGACTGCCCCTGTTGGATCCTTCGCTCCAAATGGTTTTGGGCTCTACGAGACCACCGGAAACGTCTGGGAGTGGTGCTCAGATTATTTTGGACAGGATTATTACCGAGCGAGTCCGAGAGTGGACCCGCAGGGACCGGCATCCGGGACGCATCGCGTAATGCGCGGTGGTTCATTTTTATGCCATGCCTCATACTGCAGGCGTTACCGAGTAGATGCACGAAGTTCCAACACTCCAGATACGAGTGTTGGCCATCTCGGGTTTCGTGTTGTAGCGCTGCCGTAGGTCGGAGTATCCGATCTCGACCCCGATCTCGATACCGGCGTCAATGTTCATGCAGCCGTAGGTAGTAGGTCCCGGGACTTTGTTCCCATGCTCGCCGCGCACTCCCATTTACCTATCTCTATTCCCAACGCAATCACAACAAAGCCCCATCGCGTCAAGCGCGTAGCGCTGCACTGCCGAAGCACCTGGTGTCCGAGAAACACCAAGTGAAGAAGGCAATAGTGCGTTACACACGAAACCACCTCATCAAGACATCGATCGCCACAGCAACAGTGATCGCCCTCGCAATACCAGCGGCCGCTGCAGGCGCCGCTACTACCTACCGTGCAATGAAGGTAACTGCCCCTACGGCGAGTTCAGTAGTTGCAGGACCTTCGGTAGCACTCAGGAGCATCGCGGGAAGCGGTACCACAGCCACATGGACCCCAGCACGAGTTACGTTCCAGATCGACGGCGTAAACGTTGGGACGGCCACCGTCACCTCATCGGTTTACAGCCTCTCTTGGAACTCGACGACAGTCGCCGATGGTACGCACAGCGTGAAGGCGACGGGCTTTACCTCAACAGGTCGTGCATACGCCTCGCCGTTGGTGAGCATTTCGGTGCAGAACGCAGTCGTAGCGACTCCGCCGCCCGCGCCAACTACTACGACGGTCCCTCCGACGACCACTACGACACCGCCGGTCACCACAACAACGACACCACCAGCGCCAGCTCCTGTATCGAACCCATCTTCACTCGATGTGAATCGTTATGGCGGCTCCTTGGGACTTGGTCAGACTGGTGGCCCAAAGACGGTCACCGACGCGATCAATGACCGCGCTAACAACCATGCCGCTCTCGTGAGAGTTGAGGCCACAGTCCCTTACCAGTCTCAGTGGAATTACGCCCGCTACGACGCAATCCTCACCGCAGCCAAGGTCAATGGCATGCAGGTGATGTTCCTCTTCGACTACACACCGCAGGAACTCTTCCCGGTCTACAACGGAGTCGCAGTTAAGAGCCTCTCGGGTAGCTCCGCTGGGAATGTAACTATCCACTCTTTCCCAAGAGACCCCGCACTTCAAGACCGGTGGGTTGCCTACGCAATGGCATTAGTGACCTACTCACAGGCTCACTACCCAGGCGTGCTTGGAGCAATCGAGTGGGGCAACGAGCCCAACGGATGGGAGTTCGGTAGCCAGCGTGGCCAGTACCCAATGACCCCGGCCTCCTATGCATCGCTTCTCCTCAAGGCTCAAACAGCACTCAAGGCTCAGTACCCAGGAGTGGTCTCTGTAACCGGTGGAACATCACCGGGGACCACCTCCAAGGTTGGCGGCGGTACGACTGGTGGACCAAACGACTCATACACATCAGTCTCGCCGGCAACTTGGGTGCAGGGAACAACTACCCACACGGGTTGGTACGCATTGCTCAAAGCTGCTGGAGCAATGCCAGGCACGTACTTCGATCACATCAACAGCCACTTCTATGACACGACGATCAACTCTCCATGGTCTCAGCCCTTCGACAGTCTCTGGTCGGTGTGGTCTGGCCCGCAGGTCTGGGCGACAGAGCAGTCGGCATCAAGTAATGCACTTGATAAGAAGGCCAGCACCACAGAGGCTTCTCAGTCGACCTGGTGGACAACGAACCTTGACCTCTGGCACGGAAAGGGCGCAAAGGCCGGAGCATGGTTTGCCTTCTGCCTCTACGACCGCCAGACCACCGACACCTTCGGGTACTTCGGTCTCAAGGACGGAGCAGGAGTCCCCAAGCCAGCGTTCTCAGTATTCGCCGCCCGCATGGGCCGTGCATAACGAGAGGGCTCGGAGTCTCTGACGAGTAGCGCCAAATATTTAGTAGCCCCAAAAAATTTAGAGGCAAGAAGTGACACGGCGCCGGCCCCCCACCGGTGCCGTTGTTGTGTCTGATCTCAATTAAGCACGCTGCGTTCGCCAGTAGCGAATATTTAGCGCGTGGTTGGAATTATGACCAATATGTTGCGTTGGTCAGAAAAATTTTCCGGAGTGTGCGATTATGTGGGCCCTTAATCGAAATAATTAAAACTGAAAGGTGCTGTTAAATATGTCTCTAGCAACTTGGCAAGTTGGGCAGGTTCTATTCACAATGCTGTGGTTCGCATGCTTCTTCATCTGGATTTGGCTCCTCATCTCCGTATTTGGAGACATCTTCCGTAGCCACGACATGGGTGGTGTCTCAAAGGCGATTTGGACCCTATTTGTAATCGTCCTCCCGATGATCGGGGTCTTGATCTACCTCATCGCGCGTGGCGACAAGATGGCGAAGCACAACGCAGATGCAGCAAAGGCTCAAGAGGCTGCGATGAAGGACTTCATCCGCAATGCGGGTGGAACTGGAACTGCAGAGGAGCTTGAGCGTCTTGCAGGCCTAAAGGCAAGTGGAGTACTTACCGCCGCTGAGTTCGATTCTCAGAAGGCAAAACTCCTCGGCTAGTTGATCCATCTTTTCGTAATACCGCTTCTGGTTAAGTCTTCATCCCTGAAGCACTGAAGCGTGGAGTTCTATTAGAACGGCCACCGTCCCAAATAGACCTGGGCGGTGGCCGTTCTCTATTTAGCCCCTATTTAGCCCCGATTTAGCGCCTGGATTCTGAGCGCTAGGCGCTATTTACGCGATTGCCGGCTCGTCATCGCTCACCGTCCCCGAAGAACTCTGCGATACGGCGTAGGTTCTCTCCCGCTGGCAACCGCCACCAAAATTGGGCAATTACGACCCGAGGAGTGGCGTGAAACTTTCATGGAGTCAAAACGAGGTTTTCTGGACAGTGCTTCAGATCACTTGTTTCTTAACCCTGCTAGGCCTTTACCTGCTTGTCTTCAGAGATATCTTTCGGAGTCATGACATTGGTGGCGCCGCCAAGATGATCTGGGTGGTATTCGTGATCTTCCTTCCGCTGTTAGGGGTGCTCCTCTACCTAATTACTCGCGGTGGAAAAATGACACAGCACAACATTGATGTTGCCGTAGCGGAGGCTGCCGCTGTAAAGCAGCACCATAGAAGTACCGGCGGAACCAGCACTATTGATGAGCTTGAGAGGCTCGAGGGACTTAAGAGCCGTGGAGTTATAACGGATGCAGAGTTTGATTCACAGAAGGCCTTGCTACTCGCTTAACCGAAGTCTCAAATCACCTTTAGACCCTTTTGGGGTCAGCGACCGCCGCCACCACAGACTTAGTTGTCTGGAGTGGCGGCGGTTTGTTTATGCAGAGAAGGTGGCACAAATAAGGGCCTTTTATCCCTAGCGCTGAGCGTCGACGGGCGCGATGATGTTGGAGCGG
>JBAWWI010000029.1:0-21270 GCA_037146835.1 Actinomycetes bacterium
CGTCTAAGTAGTGAACCGGCCTCATTTTATTTGTAGCGATGCAGTTAGCGACCTCACCAGCTGTCTCCGATAGGTGCATGTGAATCGCCACATTGTGTTTAGCCGATAAGGCCGAGACGTGTTCGAGATCTTCTCTGCTCAATGTGTAAATAGAGTGAGGCCCAAGAGCCGCTGTAACCAAATCGGTTGACTCCATTATTGCGAGCAGACCATCCTCTGCCGCCTCTGGCTGTGAGGTTGCAGGGGTGCCAGGCGCATTGATGACAAGTTGACTCACGCATGCGCGCATCCCGGAGTCCGATACGGCTCGCGCGACTTCGGATGAGTCGAAATACATATCCCAGAAACGAAGAGTCCCGCTTCGGATCATCTCAAGCGCAGCTAATCGCGTGCCCCAGTAGACGTTCTCGGGAGTAAGACGAGACTCTGCAGGCCAGATCCGAGTCTCAAGCCACTGCATCAATGCAAGGTCGTCTCCGTATCCACGCAGCAGAGTCATTGCTGCATGCGTGTGGCCATTTATGAGCGGTGCGATTAGCGATAGCCCGCCCGCGTCGATCTGCTCGTCACCGGGCAGGGCTATTACGCCATCCCCGAGTTGAGTGATTACCCCGTCGACGCAGCGAACTCCGCCTAGTGCTCCATCAATTAGCGCACCAGTAATTGTTAACGGTTGTGTCATCCCTTGGTGGGTGTAAACGCGCACGGCATGCGCTTGATGCCATGAATAAAGCCTGATTGAAGCATCTCTGGCGGTCCGGTGATCTCAAGGTCTGGGAGCACTCGGAAGATCTCCTCAAACATTACGCGGATCTCGCGCCGAGCCAGGTTGGCCCCAAGGCAGAAGTGCGGGCCCCCGCCGCCATAACCGAAGTGTGGGTTAGGGGAGCGAGTGATGTCGAATTTATATGGGTCCGCAAACTGCTCCTCGTCTCGGTTCGCGGAGTTGAAGTACATCACGACCTTCTCGCCCTCGTGGAACGTATGGCCAGATAACTCCACGTCGCTCACAACTGTGCGTCGGAAGTTCACAACAGGTGTCGCCCAGCGAACGATCTCCTCTACTGCGTTGACCGCGTGAGTATCGAAGTCGGAGCGCCATAGTGCCTGCTGGTCTGGGTTGTTTTGAAGTGCAAGCATTCCGTGGCTAATTGCAGTGCGGGTTGTCTCATTGCCGGCAACGACAAGGAGAATGAAGAAGGACGCAAACTCTCCAATGGTTAGGCGTTCACCATCAACCTCCGCGTGCATAAGGATGCTTGCTACGTCGTCGGTTGGGTTATCAAGGCGGTGTTGGCCGATCTCCATTGCCATCTGATGGAGAGTTAATAGCGCCCCCATCAGGTCCTCAACTTTCTGCACATACTCGGGGTCGCCGACGCCAAGAATGATGTTCGACTGCTCGAACACGCTCTGCTCAAGTGATGGCGGTACTCCAACCATGTCGCAGACAATCTGTAGCGGTAACTCCGCTGCGATCTTCGATACAAAGTCACACTCGCCAAGGTGTGCAACGCCCTCGGCAACGTTTCGAGCGCGCACCTGGACTTGCTCGAGTAGATCGTTTAGTGCCTTTGGCGTGAAGCCAGAGGAGATTAAGTTCCTAAGCTTCTTGTGGCGCGGGTCGTCCATGTTGATGATGGATCCAAGAAACTCCGCCATCTCCTGCGGTAGGTCCCCAACGTTCGTTCCGCCGCGTCCACTAACGAAGACATCAGCGTGCCGACTCACATACATCACATCGGAGTACTTCGACAATGCCCAGAAACCAATGCCCTGCCCATAACCCTCGATAAGGGGCTCCTCATGGAACGAGATTGGGCGCTCCTCCCGCAGCATCTTGAAGACGGCCTCGCGCTCGGCGTCAGGGCGTCCCCAAAACTCGATGTCACCAAGGGCGACATCATCTAGTGCAAGCGGGGACTTCGGGAGGAGCATGCTCATTTTGGCCTTTCGCGAGGGTGGGATTCCTAAGGTTGGCACATTACGCTCATTGAGATGCGCTGGTCACTTGCTCTACCCACTGATCGAGCTGACCTTCCTGAAGAATTCGTCAATGGGTCAGCTGTGGCCGTGGCGGCGCGTGCTGCCCAAGACTCCGGATTCGACGCGGTCTATGTGACAGATCATCCGGCGCCTGACCAGCGCTGGCTTGAGGGAGGCGGGCATCACGCTCTTGAGCCCATGGTGGTTCTCGGGTATGCGGCTGCGGTTACTGACCATTTAATGCTCCAGACAAATGTCTACATTGCGGCTTATCGGAACCCCTTTCTCGCCGCCAAGTCGGTGCTCTCCCTTGATCTGCTCTCAGGTGGCAGGGCCATCATTGGTGTAGCCGCTGGTTATCTGCGACCCGAGTTTGGGGCGCTAGGTGTTGAGTTCGATGAGCGGAATGAATTACTCGATGAATGTATTGACGTTATGCGTAAGGTGTGGACCGAGGATGAGGTGGCTATCGAGGGCACACATTTCCGGTCGCGTGGTGTAACCATGAGGCCGCGGCCAGTCGCTCAACCGCACCCTCCGATATGGGTTGGTGGAAATAGCAAAGCTGCAATACGCAGAGCCGTTGAGCGTGGTGAGGGTTGGGTCCCTTTCCCGAACCCTCCCGAGGCGAGCGTTGCAGTTAAGTCCCCAGTCATCTCGAGCATCAGCGATTTAGAGGGCCGCATTCAGTTTGCACGCGCACATTCGGAGATAGTTGGGCGATCTGCTCCACTCGATATCTGCTTCTCGCCCTTTACTCTCGATGCCTCAGCTCTGATGCGTGGAGATAATGGAGCGCTCATCGATGAGGTCCATGCGCTTGAAGCCATTGGAGTCACGTGGTTGACCGTCTCCTTCGGCGATGCCCAGAATCTCTCGGAGTGGAGCGCTCTCGTGGACAGGTTGGGTGCTGATGTGCTCGGATCAACTAAATGAATGAGAACCCTGCCCCACTAGGTGGCCCGATCGAGACAACCGGAGCCTTCGTGCGATGGGAGGAGACGATCGATGAAGTGCCTGGAATTACAGGCTTTATCGCACGTGCTTCCCGGCTTGGCTTAGGTGTCGCTGGCTTAGCTTTGACCACTACCGTCAATGCAATCGACCGTTTAGGGCCTGGGGAGGCTCCAGGTGGATCCACCCTGAGGCGCTTGCCAAGTGCTGCGCTCGGCATCGGCCTAGCGACTCAGGAGAGAATTCTTGCCCTCTCGGCGCAGGTCGAGTCGAGCGCAGGCTTCGCCGTCTCGGCAGCACGCTCTCTGCCACTGGTTGGGAACGTAGTTGCTGCAGGCGACCGAACCGTTGAGCGCTGGAGTATCCGTGGCGAGGAGGAGCAGGCTGGCAACGAAGCCTTACTATCTGCATTCATCGCTCGCCTGGCTCCAGAGATTGCTATAGCGATGATCGAGAGGCTCGATATCAACGCGATTCTTGAGTCGCTCCCAATCGACTCCGTTCTCGAGCGTGTTGATGTTGATGCACTAATTGGGCGCGTAAACGTCGACAATATTCTTGAGCGTGTAGACGTTGATGCTCTAATGACGAGGCTAGATATTGGGCCGGTCGCCCAGAAGGTTCTCGACACGGTTGACATCGGTGCGATTGTTCGGGAGTCAACAGGGAGCGTTACTGGTGATGTCGTAGACGTTGCGCGCGTTCAGACGATGCAGCTTGACTCCATTGTGGAGCGGATCATCGATACGTTGCTTCTTCGCAATCGGCGAGGCTCAGCACGTGGACGCGCCCATCTAACTCCTGAAGTCTCGAGCAATGAGGCTGTTGAGGATGCGGCGCTCGATCTCAAGGTGACAGAGCCGGCTCACGTCGCCGATGTGGATCCCCAATGAGTCCACCAGCAATTCGAAATGATCGGGCGCGCGCGCTTCAAGGGGAGAACGCCGGGATCGTGTCGCGGTCCTTGGCGGACCTCATTGACTTTGGGGTAGCAGAGGCGGCATTTATAGGGCTATTGATCGTTGTAGGGATACTCCGCTTTGTCGTAGGGCTAGAGCGGAGCATCGTGGTGTGGCAGCCATCTGCTCCGGTGGTGCTAGGCCTGCAGTTCGTCCTACTCACCGCTGTTTTCACGATCGGGTGGGCAGGCGCTGGGCGTACCCTCGGGAAGGGAATCCTCGGGCTTCGGGTCTTGACCTCTTCAGGGGAGGCACTGAGCTTCCCGCGTGCGCTGGTTCGAGCTTCTCTCTGTGCTCTTGTCCCCGGTATCCTCCTTTTTGTTGCGCTCAGCGGTAAGAATCTGGGTATCCACGACCACCTCCTTCGGACTCAGGTCACTTATGACTGGGGTCGCTAGAGAATTCGTGGAGCTGTAATTCACACTTCGCAAATAAGGGGCGCATATGGCAAGCAACGAGAGTAATGAAGTAGTAGTTGGGGCAGTAGTTCCGCTCGAGGATGTCGTTAAGGCGGCTGCGCAGTACTGGTGGCTAATCCTCCTCGGTGGCTTGATCTCTCTTGGACTTGGATTCTTTCTGGTCTTCCACCCAGTCAAGGGCGCTCACTCCATCGCAATCGTCATAGGTCTCTACCTCGTACTCGTTGGGGTTATGGACCTCATCCACTCCCTAAGCGCGGAGCACAAGGCCCCAGCTATGGCTGCCGGGCTAATCGCAGTGGTCTTAGGTCTAATCCTGATGTTTAAGTCTGGGCTCACAATTAACTTCATCGCAGTCCTTTGGGGGATTGGCTTCATCATCTCGGGGCTTATCCGAATCGTCGTAGCAATAGCGGAGCGCGGATATGGCTGGGGATGGCGACTCGTTCTGGGCTTCTTGGGCCTTGGCTTGGGTGCAGTAGTGGTCTCAAACCCGACGGCAACAGCAGGTGTGGTTGTCTTCATCGTCGGTCTCTCCTCGATCCTCACAGGAATTACTTGGACCGTGATGTCGTTCTCGCTGCGTAGTGCGCCTAAGCGCGTTGCAGCTGCGGGCGGCGGCGATGTCGTAGTTATTTTCTAAGGCGTCTTAAAGTTGACCGATAGAAAAACGCGCGGCCCAGAGGGTCGTGCTGCATCTCTTCTCATCGTCCTAGTTGCCTATCTCGTTGCGGGTGCCGCGGCTTGGTGGGCAACAGGGGCAGTGGGGATTGATAACCCATACTGGGCATTGGCGGCTGGCTATCTCGCAGCTACTGCGGTTATCTACGCGAGCGCATGCCTAACTAACAACGGCTCCATGTTTGACGCGTACTGGAGTGTCATCCCGCCCCTAGGAGCGGTATGGATGGCGATGAACGCACCCGACGGAATCGATCGAACTCGCACCCTGCTTGTGCTTGCTGTCTTGATGGTGTGGGGCATACGCCTAACTCTGAACTGGGTACGTGGCTGGACCGGCCTTGGGCACGAGGACTGGCGTTACTTGGATATGTATGCGAAGAGCTCATCGCCGCCATGGTTGATCAGCCTTTTTGGGGTACATCTCTTCCCAACATTGATGCTGTGGCTCGGTAGCCTCGCCTTCGTCGCAGCGCTCACTCGCTCTGGTAATGCGCTTGGGGCCCTTGACTATCTCGCTGCGGTTGTAGGGATTAGCGCTGCAGTTATAGAGCTAGTAGCTGATGAGCAGATGCGATCTTTCGGGCGAAACAAAACACCAGGTGCGATCATGGAGAGCGGGCTCTGGCGATTCTCTCGTCACCCGAATTACTTCGGAGAGATACTGCTTTGGCTATCGCTCTTTATTTTTGCAATAGCGGTTGGCATAGGTTTTTGGTGGACATGCATCGGCGTAGTAGCGATGATCGCGATGTTCCTAGGAGCAAGTATTCCAATGCTCGATGGTCGCAGCGAGCAACGTAGACCTGCTTTCGCTGATTACCGACGCCGTACATCTGCTCTGATCCCACTACCGCCAAAGAAATAGAAACACATGGCTGAGTCGACAAAAGCGGGATCACTGGACGGGGCTTCCTCGCAATCGCTCTGGAGACGCTGGCTCTGGGTACTAGCGACAACCAACCCTCCCGATGGGAAGATGGATCCAGTATCACGTTGGTTGTTTCTAACGCGTGCCGGCGTGCTCCCGATGACGCTCGTAGCTGCCGCAGAGGCAGGATTGCTCGCAGTATTTAGAGGCGACGCGGTTGACTGGTCGCTATTCGCTATTGCGTCAGCCGGGCTCATACTTGCCCACATGGCGAATAACTTGATGAATGATCTCTTTGACCTTCAGGTCGGTACGGATACCGAGGATTACCCGCGCAATCTCTACTCGCCTCACCCTGTTCTCTCAGGCGTAATCACGCGCAATGGTCTTGCAAGGCTCGCCTTGATCGTTAACGCCATATGCCTAGCGATCATGGTCTGGCTCACGCTGCAGCGCGGGTGGGCAATAGTGGGCTTCGCTGTTGGCGGGTTCTTGCTATCGCTTGCCTACACGGCCCCGCCTCTGCGCCTCAAGAAGCGCGGCCTTGGTGAGCCAACAGTTGTTGTTGTCTGGGGGCCACTTATGGTTGGTGGCGTTTACTACGCAGCTACTGGGATGATTCCAGCTGCGATAATTGCCGCATCGCTCCCGTACGCGATTCTCTGCACAACGGTCTTGATGGGTAAGCACATCGACAAGGCTCCATGGGATGAGCCTGAGGGCACGAGAACTCTTCCGGTGATCCTCGGCGAGCGAAAGGCGCGGAGCGTTACTCGAGCCATGTTTGTTGCCTTCTACTTCCTCACATCGGTTCTTGTCATTACCGGTGGATTCCCAGTAGGCACGCTGCTTGTCTTTCTCTCCTTCCAGTTACTTGTTCGAGTCTGGCGTGTCTATGGACGTGCCAAGCCGAAGACCTCACCGGTTCCAAACCCCGTATGGCCCCTCTGGTTTGCCCCGCACTCATTTTTGTTGACGCGTAGAGCTGGTGGATTGCTGGTGCTCGGTTTCATGCTCGGGGCAATCGTTAAGTTTTAGCCAGGAAGCTTTTCTCGGTCCGGCAATTCTTATCTCTCCGTAGTCTCTGCGCTATCTGCATCGACTGGCTTTGAGCGGCTACGTTTTAAGTCTCGCCGGCCCACCTGGTCAGGCAGACGATGGGGGACATGATGCTCAGCACAATGCAGGATTTTCCGTTAACAATCGGAATGATTTTTCGCCACGGTCGCTCTGTCCATCCGGATGGCGAGGTCATTACTTTCGACGGAGAATCAAGCCGTAACGCAACCTTTACCGAGGTTGCAGATCGGGCTGAGCTCCTCGCATCTGCGCTACAGCGCCTAGGGATCGGCGACGGCGACAGGGTTGCCACACTCTGCTGGAATCACCAAGAGCATGTTGAGGCTTACTTTGCGATCCCTGCAATGGGAGCAGTGCTACACACACTTAACTTGAGGCTCTTTCCAGAGCAGCTGACCTACATCGTCAATCACGCCGAGGACCGAATCATTATCTTGGATGCGAGCCTGCTTCCTTTGATTGCGCCTTTAGCCGACCAACTCTTGACTGTCGAGCATTACGTGGTGATCGGCGATGCAGATAGCGACGCTCTTGCTCCGCTCCTCGCTGGTGCGAAAGCAGCTGGTCGCGGTGCGGATGTTCTGAATTATGAGGACCTGCTCTCGGCTGAGGAGTCAGGGTTTGACTGGCCTGAGGTAGACGAACGCTCGGCTGCAGCGATGTGTTACACCAGCGGCACTACAGGGCACCCCAAGGGCGTTGTCTATTCGCACCGATCAACTGTGCTTCACTCGATGGCCGCATGTTTTAAGCAGACCAACGCTATTGCTGAAGAGGAGAGAATCCTTCTTATTGTCCCTATGTTCCATGCGAATGCTTGGGGACTTCCCTATGCAGCATGGATGGTCGGTGCAGATTTAGCAATGCCCGCTCGTTTTCTGCAGGCAGAGCCTCTGTCGCGCTTTATTCGCGATGCTCGCCCTACTTACTCTGCGGGTGTCCCAACAATTTGGTCTGACATCCTGCGGCACTCGCGTACCGCCGACGTAGATCTCTCCTCAATACGTACGATCATCTGTGGAGGGTCTGCGGTTCCTCGTGCGTTGATTGAGGCGTTCGATAAGGAGTTTGGTATCACGCTCTTTCAGGCATGGGGTATGACCGAGACGAGCCCACTCGCAGCGATTGCGCGCCCACCGCATGACTTTGAGAGTGGTTTCTCGGGCGCAGGCGATGGTGGGTCGCTAGAGGAGACTCAGGATGGAATGTGGTGGCGTGCGCATACTGGGCGCGTTGTCCCAGGTGTGGAGATGCGCGTTGTTGGAGACGATGGCTCGGTACTCCCATGGGATGGCGAGTCGGTCGGCGAGATTCAAGTTCGAGGAGCCTGGATAACTGGTTCGTATTACTTAGACGATGCGACCGACAAATTTGATGACGGATGGCTGCGCACTGGCGATGTCGCGCATGTGAATCGTCTTGGGTTTGTTCAAATCACAGACCGTTCAAAAGATGTAATTAAGAGCGGTGGTGAGTGGATCTCTTCGGTAGAGCTAGAGCACGCAATTATGGAGCACCCAGAGGTCGTTGAGGCGGCTGTCATCGCTGTTCCAGATGCCCGATGGGACGAACGCCCACTCGCCTGCGTTGTTCTAGAGGAGGGCGCTAGTGCAGATGCTCGCGCATTATGTGACTTCCTGTCTGGTGCTGTTGCAAAATGGCAACTCCCAGAGCGCTGGACATTTATTGCGGTAGTTCCCAAGACGAGTGTAGGGAAGTTCGATAAAAAGGTATTGAGGGCTCAATATGCTGATGGAGCGTTAGAGGTAATCACTCTCTAAGCAAGATTTTGATCGCTTATAGAGCGTTTTACCTAGGTCTGAAGATCTAGTACTGAATCTGCAAGCTGTGTAAGCGAGTCGCGTTCTGTGCCGATCGCAGCATCCATCGGGACCACGACGAGTTTTGAGAATCCAATCTCGATGAACTCTGAGCAGCGCTTGCGAAGATTCGCGAGCCCTGCCGGAACAAGGTGGTGCGGGTCAACACTCGGGTTGCGCTTCGAGATCATTGCAGCGACTGCATCAGGCATTGTGGAGTCGGTGTAGAAGACCATCGCCCCAAAGTGCTCTGGGTCGATTGCCCGGCCAAAGGCGCTCGCCTCTGCCTCAACTATCGGGCGACCGGCTGCGCAGTCATCAGGCATTGCAAAGGATGCGAGCCAACCATCTCCGAGTCGGCCAACTCTTCTTAGCTCGCTAGGGGCTTTACCGCCAAACCAAATCTCTAAAGGTTGCTGGATCGGCTGGGGTCGGACGCGCAACGATTCATAGTGAAATCGTTCTCCGTCATGATCAACACTCTCTTCAGACCATATGCGTCGAAGAAGCGGTATTGCCTCGTCGAACCACGGCGCGCGTTCCTCGCGCGTAACCCCAAATGCTTGCTGCTCAGCGCGGTCGACGGCTCCAAGCCCAAAGCCCGGTAAGAAGCGACCATTCGAGAGCATGTCGAGGGAGGCAAGGCTCTGCGCTAAGAGTGCCGGATTGCGCCCTGGAAGCACCTGCACACTTGTGCCCAACTTCATTCGCTTCGTGCGCCCAGCAGCTACAGCGAGCGCAATAACTGGGTCGGGGGCATCTCCAGATACGCGCTCGGAGAGCCAGAGTGAATCAAAGCCAAGGTCCTCAATGCCGTCAACTAATTCCCGAAAGTGGCCAGCATTTACACCGGCTCGAGCCCCCGGAGCAAAACCTATGCGCACTTTCACAGTGTGCCCGCCTTCACAGCGTGCCTGCCATTAGTTGACCTGCATCATCATTCTGGATATTTCTCTTTGCTAGGGACGAAGTGACTCGAAGCGCGCTATCTCGCGTCGAGCAATCTGCATCTTGTGAACGTCGTCTGGGCCATCGACTAGGTGGAGGGTACGTGCGTGCGCGTACATATCGGCGAGCGGCCAGTCGCTTGAGACACCGGCACCACCAAAGAGCTGGATGGCGCGATCGATCACATTCGTTGCAGTACGAGCAGCAACGACCTTGATGGCCGAGATCTCGATGCGTGCTCCCTTTGCGCCGACCGTATCCATTAACCACGCAGCCTTGAGCGTAAGTAGGCGAGCCTGCTCAATCTCCATACGACTCTCTGCGATCCGGTCACGAACGACACCTTGATCAGCAAGAGGCTTTCCAAATGCAACGCGCATCTGTGCCCGCATGCACATGAGCTCAAGCGCCTTCTCGGCAAGCCCGATAGCTCGCATGCAGTGGTGGATGCGCCCGGGGCCAAGGCGTGCCTGCGCTATCGCAAATCCGTTGCCCTCTCCACCGATAATTGCAGAGGCTGGGAGTCGAACATTCTCAAAGAGTGTCTCAGCATGGCCTGGGCCTTCGTCATGCCCGAAAACTGTTAGTCCCCGCACGACGGTTACCCCTGGAGCATCCATCGGCACGAGAATCTGAGAATGGCGACGGTGAGGATCGGCATTGGGGTCTGAGACCCCCATAAGAATTGCAACCTTGCAGCGGGGCGAGAGAGCGCCGCTTGTCCACCATTTGTGAGCGTTAACTATGTAGTGGTCTCCATCGCGCTCGATGCGGCTCGTGATGTTTGTTGCATCGCTGGATGCCACCCACGGTTCGGTCATCGCAAAACATGACCTGATCTCGCCCTCGAGTAGCGGTACTAGCCACTGGTCCTGCTGCTCAGGGGTACCGAACTCCGCGAGTACCTCCATGTTGCCGGTATCGGGAGCTGCGCAGTTCGTAGCCTCAGACGTTAGGTAGTTACGCCCCATGATCTCAGCTAATGGCGCGTACTCAACATTGGTTAAACCTGGTCCCCACTTATCGTTGGGGAGAAAGAGATTCCAGAGACCGCGTGCGCGCGCCTCGGTTTTCAGCTCCTCCATGATCGGCGGGTAAAAACGCTTGTCGCCGGAGTCCTTAATCTGCTCAAAGTAGGTAGGAGTTGCAGGCTCAACTCTCTCATCTACAAACGCTTGAAGGCGCTCTTTGAGGTCTTGAGCACGCGCACTCATTGAGAAATCCATTACTGCTCCTTGGTCTGCGTTTAGGTGCCGAGAGATTGTCGTTCTACTGCGCGCACCATAGCCCGCAGCGGGCGAGAGCGGCCATGCTCGATGGTAAGTAGGGTACTTAGGCCTTGGCTGGTTCGTGGAGTTTTATGCTCTTTGGTGCCACTTGTGCAGGTGATTCCGCGAAGAGAAGCTCGAGCGCCTCGGCGCGGTCTTCGTCGGTAAATTCACGTGTCGATGTGCAGTATTCGACGAGAATGTAATTTGGATCCATTAGGTAAATAGAGGTACACCAACCGTGGTCGACCTCTAGGCATGCCTCACCTTTTGCGAGCCAGTTATCGCGGCGCATCGCAAGATCCTCCAGAGTCGGTGCATCGAAGGCGACATGGTTTGTCCACTCCGGGAGACCGAGCGCACGACTAATAGATGGATCGAACTCGGGCACGCTCTCATCGTGGAGGTCCCAGAGTGCAAACATCCCGCCGCCAGGAATGTCATAGAAAACATGGCGCGCCCATCCGGTGCCGCCTTCGTAAGGACCGACCTCAACCTTGGCGAGGGTGAAGCCCATCACCTCCGTGTAGAAGGTGTGCGAGGCGGGTAGGTCACGAGTCACAATTGCTAAGTGATGTACAGGCATCCGTTGAGCGTAGGCGCGTTGACCCCCCAAGTGTTGAGTTGATGATGGGCAGGTACAACTTGCACCCCGCCGCTCACTTGCCACTGCGTGCTCTAGAGGCCGTAACCTTTGAGTATGAGCCCAGAGTTCGAGCTATTCGAGTCCCAGATCGGATACGAGCCAATCTCAGCCATCCTCGCATGGTGGGGTGCAGCGCGCGAGATCGACCCTTCGCCCGAGGGCTCGAGCGCTATGGCCGTCGCCTCTGTTGCGCGTGACGGCTCCCCGTCTAACCGAATAGTGCTGCTACGCGGTCTCGATGAGCGAGGATTTGTTTTTTACACAAACTACGAGGGGCGCAAGGGCTCTGAGTTAGTGCCTGGCAATCGTGCAGCGCTTGTGATCCATTGGGCTGCGCTTGGCTGTCAAGTGCGAGCTGAGGGCCACGTCGAGCACGTTGCTGCGGAGGAGTCGGACGCCTATTTCGCTACGCGCCCTCGCGGTCATCGAATCGGAGCATGGGTCTCACCGCAGAGCACAGTCATTGATGAGCGAGCCTTCTTGGAGAATCGTCTCGCTGAGATGGAGATGCGTTTCGATGGAGTAGAAGAGATCCCGCGTCCAGAGCATTGGGGCGGTATCAGATTGATTCCTGAAGTAATTGAACTCTGGGGCAATCGAAGCGATCGACTCCACGATCGCCTCCGCTTTACTCGCGATGGAGGCCACTGGATTCGCGAGCGCCTTGCGCCTTAGGAAGCCTTATCGCTTTTTAATTGCCTAGCAGCGGCTCTACGCCGAAGGTGGGGGTGCGGGCGCGGTACTGGGATTTTGATTTCGACCGTTCCGTGGTTCCGTTCCCAGAGCACTACCTCGACCATTGCAGCGGATACGAGCACGTAACCAATAACGAGCATCCAGATCAGTAATGCAAAGAAGACACCGATCGTTCCGTAAATAGCGGAGGAGTCATGGGCGATCCGCGGAAGCACTGTTGCTCCTGCAACTCGCGCACCGGTTAAACCGAGCGATGTGACGATCACTGCGGGGAGCATTGAGCGAATAGGAATGTGGCGAGCGGGTAGAAGTATTGCAGTAAGCATTACCAGCGATAGATCGGCGATAACTCCGATAATCACAGCGATTATTGGGAGTGAGTGATGGCTAGCAATCCACGACGTTGTGGCGACTGCGACGAGAATGCTTGCTCCGCTCCCGAGCATCCAGAGCAATCCGCTAGCCCTTCCGCGCAGTCCGCCTCCAGGGATTCCCCATGCTGAGTTCCATGCGTAAGCAATCGCCATCGAGAGCCCCGTGCCTGTCCAGACGAGTCCAAGGAGCCCGAAGATCGTCGTAGTCGCCCGGCTGGTCTGCGCTTGTTCAACCGCGATGTATACGGAGTTGGCCGCTTCGCCGGAGAGGCCAAGGTTGCCGATGATCCACTCGCCGACTCCTCGACCGGACGCGTTTAAGTAGCCAGCGAGTGCGAAGCTCAGGACCAGGCAAGCAAATAGGCCAAGGAAAGCTCTGAACGCTATTGCCGCTGCCAGGTTTGATCCCCGCTTCTCTGAGAACCTCTTTGCCACTGCGAGGCTCAAGCTCCAGATCTCAGAGACCTTCATTGATTCGCCCGCGGCAAGGAGTGAACAACTGCTGCGAGATTCGGTTGCATTGGGGCTATGGCTCTGCGAGCGGAGAAGGGCACGGAGTTAGAGGATAGACGCTTGGTTTCTCGCGTAGGGTGTGCCCTCTAACTATTGAGAAACAAAGTTAAAAAGGTGAGAAGGTATTTAGGTGCGTAGGTATATGAGTTCAGAATCCAGCCTAATTAGCGGCGCAAACATCGTTCCGGCAGCGTTTGATGCCACTGCCGCGCTTGGTGGCTTCTAGTGAACCCTCTCGCGGTAGCGATACTTCTCGCAGCTGGGGCTGTAGCACTGCTCGATTGGTGGGCGGTCCTTCGCTCCAATAAGGGGATCGAATACATCGCTAAGCCTGGCGTGCTGATTCTCTTGATCGGCGTTGCGCTGGCTCTCGACCCCAAGTACTCATCAATGCGGGGATGGTTTGTAGCGGCGCTTGTTCTATCGCTCATCGGTGACATCTTCTTGATGCTTCCGTCAGATCGATTTGTACCAGGACTCTCAGCATTTCTGCTTGCACATGTTGCGTACTCGGTTGGGTTCTTAATCCACTCCCCAGGCTCTCCGGCACCGATTATTACGACGCTGCTAGTCGTTGTCTTCTCTGCAAATTCTTGGCGCAGGCTCGCTGCTGGAATGAAGGCAGGAGGGCAGAGTGCGTACCTTCCGCCGGTCACGGCATATGTGGTTGTAATAGGGGTAATGGGTGCTGCAGCGCTAGCGAGTGGCAACGTGGTTGCAGTTGCTGGTGCGCTCTTGTTTGTCCTATCCGACTCGATTATCGGTGAGACTCGTTTTGTGGGTGAGCGGTCTTGGGGCCCGATAGCGGTTATCACTACCTACCATCTTGGGCAGGCGCTGCTCGTGCTTTCACTAGTTCGCTAAAGGAGTATTTGATGCGAAGGTCCATCGATGATGCAAGTGATGATCACCCTATAGATGAAGAGCGCCCTGCGGTTTCTTGGATGGTTGGTCTATCTGACGATCCAGACGCGAGCGACGATGGTTCGCCTCGTGTCAGCGTTACCCTCGAGGAGGCCGGACGCGCAGGTTTTGGGGTAGTCGCTCAGCTTGCCCCTGATACTGCGCGTCGAATGCGTGCAGCGATTGCCGCAGCGTTACGTGAGATTGGCGAAGATCCCGGGCAGTAGCGCACGCGATTACCTTGAGTGTTGCCTCGCGGAAGCGCTACTTAATTGAAGCGCTACCTAATTGAGGTAAGCGCTGCCTCCCGGAACTCTGCAAGTTGCTCCACGCTTATGAGAAGGATCCCATGCTCTGCAGCGAACTTCTCAAGGTACGGCAAGCGTGCTGGAGAGCCCTCATCGTCGAGCACTTCGCATATCACCGCTACAGGGTGAAGCCCAGCTAAACGAGCTAGGTCCACCGACGCCTCAGTGTGCCCACGTCGCTCTAACACGCCTTCAGGTTTCGCTCTAAGCGGAAATACATGCCCGGGGCGGATGAAGTCGGAAGCGACTGATGTTGGGTCTAAGAAGTTCTTCACTGTTAGCGCTCGATCGGCAGCACCGATTCCGCTCCCGGAATCGCGGTGATCAATGGAGACGGTGAAGGGTGTGTCGCACCCCTCTTCTCCAGCAGGAATCATCGGCCCAATCGCTAGGCGCTCGAGGTACTCCGGAGCAGACGGCATGCAGACGAGACCACGTGCAAAACGGAGCATGAAGTTGATCGCTTCAGGCGTAACAAACTCGGCGGCCATTGTTAGGTCGCCTTCGTTCTCACGATCTTCGTCATCGGCCACAAGAACCATCTCCCCCGCACGAATGCGGTCAATGGCTTCCTCGATGCTGGCGAATGTGCTCATGTTGCTCCTTGTTTATTTTCGTTGCCGTGATTATGCGGCATTGGGAAGGGTTACGACCATTCGGCACCCGTGAGGCTCTCTGCGCTCCGGGTGAATTTCTCCGCCATGCAGATCAACGATCCACTGTGCGATAGCAAGACCGAGGCCAGCGCCACCGGCCTGAGAGGAGCGTGCGGCATCTGCTCGATAGAAGCGCTCAAAGATCCTCTCCTCGTCAACGGCAGCGATTCCTGGGCCCTCGTCGGAGATCTCGAAGACGACGTTCCCCGCAGATCGCCTAGCGGTTACCTCAACTTTGCCTCCGGCAGGTGAGTGGCGCACTGCATTCTCGAGGAGGTTCGCAAGAACTTGATGCACTCGCTCAGGATCTCCGTCAGCAGTCAACGAGGGGTCATCGAGCACGACGCTTACCTCGACATCGCCAACCTGGAGAGACTGCTCTCTTACGGCGTGATCGAGAAGAGGTGCAACTTGGAACTCTTGACGGTCGAGTGGGATAGACCCTGACTCGAGCCGGGAGAGGTCGAGCAGTTGACTAACTAGGCGACCGAGACGCTCCGTCTGGCGAAGCATCGTAAGAAGTAACTCTGGCTCAGGCTCCTCAACGCCGTCAACGAGGTTCTCTAGGCGTGCTTGGAGTGCAGTAATTGGGGTGCGCAGTTCGTGGCTTACGTTCGCCACAAGATCTCGCCTAACGCGGTCGGTCTCATCTAGCTCTGATGCCATGCGATTAAATGCACGCGCTAGGCGGCCTACTTCATCCGTGGATGTAGCGCTAACACGACGCGAATAATCTCCGCGCGCCATAGCGTCTGCTGCCTCTGACATTTCGCGCAGCGGTGACGTAACGCCACGCGCTAGAAACCTCACGCATACCAAGGCAGCGGTTCCTGCGAGTACTGCGCTAATGCTTGGCCAGATCCCTAAATGATCTCCAGCCCAGAAAATCACGATCGTGACGCCTACTGCTGCGGATAGCAGAGTAGCGAACTTAAATTTAAGGGTAGGAAGGGGGTTGAGCGGGCGCTCCTGCACTTGCCGCAGCGCCTCAGGAACCCCTGCGGGTAAACGCCTCTTCATTCCATATCCCCATGGCAGGCAATGGTGTTTACAGCTGCAGAGTTGCGCACGGGTGTTTCGCCTGCCTTCATGCTCTATCCCCATGGCAGGCGTAGCCGACCCCGTGGACGGTGCGTATCGAGTCGGCACCGAGCTTGCTTCTAAGCGAACGAATATGAGAATCGACAGTTCGCTCGCCGGCAGCGACGTCATATCCCCACACTGTGGCAAGAAGTTCTTCGCGTGTGAATACTCGCTCGGGGTCTGAGGCGAAAGTGAGTGCAAGATCGAACTCAGTTGGCGTTAGGTGCACGTTCTCCTCACCAAGCGATGCTCTGCGGGTAACGGCGTTCAGGGTCGCAGCACCGATACTCAACGACTCGACACCACCCGACTTCAATGCCTCAGCCTGACGGTCAACTCGCCGAAGCATTGCGTGCACGCGCGCCACAAGTTCTCGAGTGCTAAACGGTTTGGTCATGTAATCGTCGGCGCCAGTCGAGAGGCCACGAAGCAGATCTTCTTCAGAGTCGCGAGCTGTAAGCATGATTACCGGAACGGGACGGTCGCTTTGAATCTGTCTGCAGACCTCGATGCCATCAATACCTGGGAGCATGAGATCCAGAATTACGAGGTCGGGCTGCATGCGCTCGCATGCTGCTACTCCTTCATGGCCATCTGATGCGATCTCTACAGCCAGCCCCTCAGAGCGGAGGCGGGCGGCAACCGCAGCAGCGATCGGCGCCTCGTCCTCGATAATGAGAACTCTGTGCAGAGAGAGGGTGAGTGCTCCAAGCTCTGTCACAGTCTTCAGGTTAGGGACATTTGGCGCCTCAGGGTGTTCTCAGCCTGTGGAGATTCTGTGTAGATCTCGATATTTATGGATCTCGGATAGGGCCCGTGCTGAGTAGATCGGGCGTTATGGGTCATAGAATCTTTGCCATGACTGAGGCACCAAGAAATCCCGACCAGATAAGCAATCCCGACCAGATAACCGATTCCGAGTGGCGTGAGCGACTCACGGCTGAGCAGTACGCAGTGCTGCGCCAGCAAGGTACCGAGAGAGCATTCGCGGGCGAGTACTGGGATAACCATGCCGACGGGATGTTTCGCTGTGCCGGCTGTGGGGCCGAGCTATTCGCCTCTGACACGAAGTTTGAGTCTGGTTCTGGTTGGCCATCATTCGATGCTCCGATTGCAGAGGGCGCAGTAACTCAGCACGTTGATAACTCACACGGGATGCGTCGTGTCGAGGTGCGCTGCGCTAGTTGTGATGGTCATCTCGGGCATCTCTTCGATGATGGACCTAGAGAGACAACAGGCCAACGATTCTGTATCAACTCAGTATCGCTTCGCCTCGAGACACCCGACGCAGAGTAGCGACGCGTTTACTCCCGCTTTACGCGAGCTCTACGTGAGCTCTACGTGACAGCTATTTAATCGTCAGGACACGTAGGCGTGCACTTCAGAGAGATTCAGGTCAAGATCTAGGCGCTGGCCGCGTGACACCGACTCGGTAGAGATGCCCTCAACGCGTCCCGCTGCTGTCTCTAGTGAGAGTAAATATTCACCGTGCCTAAATAAGCACTCGATAGTGGTCCCGGAGATTCTGAGTGACGTTCTCTCGCTTTGACGGGGTGTTTCTCCTTTTTGTGTTTCTCCTTTTTGGGGTTCTGCTCTTAGGGACTCTGCTCTTAGGGACTCTGCTCTTAGGGACTCGGGTCTCCATGTCACCCAATACTCTGCGTCGAATGAGCCATGTGTATTCCCATTCTCGTGGGGGATTGCAAAGTCGCCTAAGGCTGTAGCGAGATTGAGTTCTGAACTTGAGCCTGCGCTAATTCTCTTGGCGTGAAGACTGCTCGTATGCCCAAGAAATCGTGCAGTTCGTAGGTCGCAAGGGTTCGCCCAGACCTCACTCGGCGGTGCGCACTGCGAGATCCTCCCAGCATCGAGGATCGCTACCTGCTCGCCCAGAGCGAAGGCCTCGTCGTGGTCGTGGGTTACGTGGATCACAGTAACTCCAGACTCATGCAGGATCTCTCGAACATCGAGCATGAGGCGCTCACGAAGTTCGCGATCTAGCGCTCCGTATGGCTCGTCTAGGAGCAGAACACGCGGCGCTGGAGCGAGTGCGCGAGCAAGGGCCACGCGTTGTAGCTCGCCTCCCGATAATTCGTGAGTGTGTCGTTCTTCAAAACCAGCTAGACCAACTCGATCAAGTAGTGCACTTGCTCGCTTCGCTGCATCTATACGGTTGTAGCGAGGTGTCTCAAGACCGAATCGCACGTTCTCAAGAACATTGCGTTGGGGAAATAATGCGTGATCTTGAAACACGAAACCAACTCCGCGCCGATGTGTGGGCAGTCGGTGAAGCGACTCATCGCCCCACAAGATCTCTCCACGAGACGGCTCGAGTCCGGCTACTGCGCGCAGGAGAGTGGATTTGCCGCTTCCGGATGCACCAAGGACTGTGAGGGTGGTTCCCTGTTTTATCTCAAGATCGACTCCGCTAATGGCGACAACATCGCCGTAACTGACACTGAGGTTGCGCAGGCTTAGCGTCATGATCGCGACCCCAATGAATCGCGATCTAAGAGAAGAAGAATTGCAGCAGTTGCACCCATTAGCAGCACCGCTGATGCCATTGCTGCGCCAAAGTTCGCCTCTCCAGGGCGCCCTAGAAGTCGGTAGATAGCGATCGGGAGCGTCGTTGTATCTGGCCGAACGATAAACGCTGTGGCCCCAAACTCTCCGAGAGAGATGGCAAACGCGAAACCGGCGCCGGTAGCAATGGCACTTCGAATAACGGGGAGATCAACGCTGCGCCATACCCTCGAAGGTCTTGCTCCCAATAGCGCAGCAGCGTCTCGTAGTCGTTGATCTGTCGACGCAATAATCGGCACTGCAATCCGAACTACGAATGGAGTAGCGACGATGGCTTGGGCGATTGGGATTAACCACCACGAGGTTCGAAGATCGAGCGGCGGAGTGTCGAGGGTAAGTAGATAGCCAAGCCCGAGAGTTACTGCTGATACCCCGAGTGGGAGCATCACCGCTCCCTCCATTACCCGAGCCGATCTACTCCGCCCGCTCTTAACAGTTACGGCCAACGCGATTATTAGACCAAGCGGTACCGCTATAAGGGTTGCAACTGCGGCGAAGGTAAGCGAATTCGACAAGGCCTTCAAAGGTGTCTCTGCGAGTCCGGTTGACCCAAGCTGCCCGAGTGACCGGTACCAGCTGAGGCCGAGCCCGCCAGAGTCTGTAAATGACCTCACCACCAGCACACCGAGTGGGGCGCCGACAAGTAGTGCAACAACCAAGAGATTCAAAGTGAGAGCGAGAGCGCGCTTGTTATTCAACTTGAGGAGCCCTGTCTGCGATGGTCGCCAGCGTGGAGAGCGGCCATCAACGCGCCCAAAGCGCATACCCCCGAGGATTACTCCACCCACAACCAGTATCTGGAGAATTGAGAGTGCAGCAGCGGTGCGGAGATCTAGCGACTGCATAGTGGCACGGTAAATCTCGGTCTCAATCGTGGAGGTGCGCGGGCCGCCGAGAATCAAGATCAATCCAAAACTTGTAAAACAGAATAGGAAGACAATTAGGGCGCTACTTACAATCGAGGATTTGATCGACGGCAGCGTTACGCGCAACCACGTGCGCGCGGGCCCAGCCCCGAGTGTCCTAGATGCGTTAACGGCGCTGTGGTCAATGTGAGCCCACTGGCTCCCAACACTTCGTACGACTACCGCATAGTTGAAGCAGATCTGAGCGAGCACGATCGCTGCGAGTGAGCCATTTAGATGAAGCCCTCCAAGCGGACCGTTCTCGCCGAGCAGTGCAACGAACGCCGAACCGACCACAACGGTTGGAAGTACAAATGGAAGCGTGAGTATCGCCAAGACCGCTACTCGCCCGCGAAAAGCAATCCGAGAAAACGCGTAAGCACCAGGTACTCCGAGCACAAGGGCTCCGAGTGTGGAGATGGATGCTTGGAGAAATGTGAAGACGATGATTCTACGAAGCCCAGAGTTGGAGAGGAGTTTTGTTAGCGGGGAGAGGTCAAGCGCGCCGTCAACAAATACTCCGCGTGCAATCACGGTCGAAATTGGCCAGAGAAAGAAGACCGCAAAGAAGACTGCAGCGGCACTGAGTGAGACTCGTCTAGCGAGCGTTAGCGCAGGACGGTGTCTGTCCACTGCTCAATCCAACGATCTCTAGACGCTGCGATCTTTCTCGGCTCTAGGGAGTACGGATCCTTTGGTGTCGCTCCAAACTCGGCGAACTCAGGGGGAACTTCGATCCCTAATCTCGCAGGTAACACGAACATCTGGAGCGGTAGATCCCTCTGGAATCTCTTGCTAATCATGAAGTCAACCAAGAGTTTTGCATTAGCTCTATGAGGAGCGTTCTTTAGAACTGCAACTCCCTCAATCTGCCTGAAGCATGTCTTTGTTAGAACGCCAGTAGGTGCCGATGATGGGCGCGGGTCTGCATAGATAACCTCAGACGGTGGGCTAGTGGCATATGAAACCACAAGGGGTCGATCACCCTCTCCGGCGCTCCCGCTGAATGAGGAGTTGTATGCCTGCTCCCATCCATCGACAACCTCAACTCCTCCGCTACGGAGGCTGCTCCAGTAGTTGCGCCATCCTTTCTCGCCAAACTCGGAGATAGTTGCGAGCATGAACGCGAGTCCGGTGCTTGAGGTTGCAGGATTCTCGACAACTAGTAGCCGGGCAAACTCTGGGCGCGCTAGGTCTCTAAGCGACTTCGGAAGCGGAAGGCCTCTCGATGAAAACCACACTCGGTCATAGTTCACGCAGACATCGCCAACGTCAACGGGAGTTACTCGTCCTTGACTATTGAGCGTGAGGCTGGGGTCGATCTGGTCTATCCCTACAGGCTTATATGGGGTGAATATGCCAGCGCGAAGAGCGCGAGTGAGCAGAGTGTTGTCGACACCAAAAAAGACATCCCCTAACGGGCGACTCTTAGTAAGAATGCTCTGATTCAGCGTCGCACCAGCATCGCCGCCGCGCAGTATGCGGAGTTTTAGTCCACTAGAACTCTCGAAGTAGCGCTGCGCTGATTTTGAGATAGCGAACGAGTCGTTGGTCACGAGAGTCACGGTCTTAGAACCGCTATACGCAGCGTTATTTGTGCCGCTATCTGTGCCGCTA
>JBAWWI010000030.1:0-21022 GCA_037146835.1 Actinomycetes bacterium
ATGGAACACGATTATGACGAGTTCAGCCTTCTACATGAAAATGCCTCAGAGGTTGAGCTTGCGCTTGAAGTTCTCCCGCCCGTTAAACGAGTCTTCGTTGAGGTTGACGGCGGTCGCAGGCTTGGCGTAATTGTGTGGGGAGAATCAGATCCGGAGATTGTATTCATCCACGGAGGAGCGCAGAATGCACATACTTGGGACACAGTTGCGCTAGCCCTTGGGCGCAGCGCCATCGCAGTCGACCTGCCCGGGCATGGGCACTCAGATTGGCGTGAAGATCGGTCGTATTGGCCGGCGCAGAATGCATCCGATATCGGTGGCGTCGTCGAGAAGTTGGCTCCAAATGCTCGCATCGTCGTTGGAATGTCGTTGGGAGGGTTGACCGCGTTGGAGCTCTGTGCGAGTCACCCACATACCGTTCGCGAGCTTGTGCTCGTTGACATCACTCCCGGGGTCAATAAAGAGAAAGCCTCAGCTATTACCGCCTTTATTGCCGGACCCGAGTCCTTCAATTCTTTTGATGAATTGCTAGAGCGCACCATTCTTTACAATCCAACACGCTCAGAGTCATCGCTTAGGCGTGGAGTTCTCCACAATGCTGCACCTCAGGGCGATGGCACCTGGGCATGGCGATATGACCGTAACCACCTTCCAGAGGGATCAGAGTTACCTGAATTCAAAGACCTCTGGGATGCAGTAGATGCCGTCGGCGTGCGTCTCTCGCTCTTTCGCGGTTCAGACTCCCCTGTCGTGGATGACGCAGATGTAGCGGAATTACTCCGGAGACAACCCAACGCAAAGGTCGTAGTAGTGGAGGGCGCGGGACACTCGATACAGGGCGATCAACCCATTGAGCTAGCGCGACTACTAGAGGAACTACTCACAGACTAAAAGTGAATCGGTCTCTACGAGAACATCAACTTGGAATTGTGAAGTCTCGGTTTGGGTTTTTCGGAGGTGGGCTAAAGCCGTCACCGGGGCGCCAACCGCTCTCTGTTAGATCCTCTATGACATGGGCCATGTTCAGAGAGTCTTCCTGATACCTGAATAATCCATCTCCGGCATAGACGAGCCTTGACCAGCCAGTCTGGACGTAAGACGACCCCTCCGAACGTGTACCTGGGAGTATCTGCAGCCATTTAACAGCACAATCATCCCCAGAGACTGCTGTGAACTCAACCGGAAACTGCCAACCTTCAAGACCGGTCATCGACTCGACCATGAATGCCCTTATTGACTCGCGTCCTTCGACGCGACCCCAGGCAGGGTCTATGTAGACACAGTCCTCCGTATAGAAGTCACACAAATCCGTCCAAGCGTTGTGCCCTAAATCGATCTCTGATCGCAGGTCGACGTACCTGCTGAGAGTCTCTTCGATCTCACTTCTTTCAAACATCTTGACCCAGCATTCTTTGCTCCATACTGTGAAAATTGGGGTGAAAGAGTGCCGAAAGGCACTGCACCGTTGACCCCACGAGTGGGAGAATAACCCTATGCCGCCCTCAGGTTCAATTGATCGTTATCGGTCCCGCAGTCTCTGGCTCGACGGACTCACCGAATCGCTCTCTCCGCGTGACGCTCTCAACACAAACACCGCTGTAGATGTTGCGATTATCGGCGGAGGGTTCACAGGCCTCTGGACCGCGTATTCGCTATTACTCAACCATCCTGAGATGCGCGTGGCGATCATCGAGAAGGAGATCGTGGGCTTCGGCGCTTCAGGGAGAAACGGTGGTTGGGCCTCAGCACTATTTGCAGGTAGTCGTGAAGCAATGGCCAAGACCCATGGAGTCGATGGTGTTCGGAGAATGCATCAGGCCATGATCGATTCAATCGATGATATTGAGCGCACCTGTATAGATGAAGGGATCTACGCCAGTTTCCTGAGTGGCGGAACGCTTACGGTGTCTCGTTCGTCTAGCCAAGACGCTCGCACCATTGCATCTGTTGGAGATGATCGATTCTGGGGGCTCGGGGAACAACATTCGAGGCTGCTCACCAAAGCCCAATGTGACGAAATGATCAAGGTTGCCGGCACTAGGGAGGGAGCCTTTACCCCCAATTGTGCGCGCATTAATCCAGCGGCGCTAGCTCGTGGCCTCGCAATAGCTGTAGAGAAGCTTGGAGGAAGGGTATTCGAGCAGACAAATGCGCTGTCATTGAGACCCGGTTCCGTGATTACCTCCGGAGGTAAAATCTCCGCTGAAACAATAGTGATCGCTAACGAAGCTTGGAGCTCGCAGATACCAGAGCGCAAGCGATCGATCGTGCCTATCTATTCTCTAATGATTGCCACTGAACCTCTAAGCAAAGATTTCTGGAATGAGATCGGCTGGCGAAATGGCGAGACGCTTACTGACGCACGGAGAATGATTATCTACGCTCAGCGAACTGCCGATGACCGCATCGCGTTCGGCGGACGCGGCGCTCCTTATCACTTTGGTTCGCGCATCAAAGATAGCTACGACTCCGATTCCAGGACATTCAGACTGCTGGAGAAGGCATTGATTGAGATGTTTCCGTCCGCTTCGGATGCGGTCATCACGCACCGTTGGGGTGGTCCCTTAGGCGTACCGCGCGACTGGGAGAGCAGCGTAGGGATTAACGAGAATCGAAGTTTGGCTTGGGCCGGCGGTTACATCGGTGATGGTGTCACGACCAGTAACTTGGCCGGGCGCACCCTTGCAGACCTAATAACAGGGAACAAATCTCCACTCACAGCGCTGCCGTGGGTCGGGCATAAATCCAAGAAGTGGGAGGTGGAGCCTCTTCGCTGGCTCGGCATCCGCTCAATTGGTGGTGTTACAAGGAGCATCGACTCAACCGAGGCTAGGACTAAGCGTCCCGCTCGTTTGCGTAATCGCATGCTTGATTCATTTACGGGGCATTGATCCTGAGATCAAGTAATAAGTCTCTCTAGCTTGTAGATGCTCAGCGTTACTAGGTTGCTTCGATCTCTACTGGCACCGAGCGATGAGAGACAACGACTCCGCCTACTGCAGATAACACCACAAATGCAGCGAACAATTGTGTTGGCAGGAGGGCTTGGCTAAAGAAGATCCAGGCGCCAATAGCAGAGACGATTGGAGATCCGAGCATCACAATTGAGAGGAGCGAAGCAGTTGCGTGCCGCTGCGCCCAAGTCATCAGACCGTGCCCGAGCACACCGGGAACGACCACGATGAAAAGGACCCAAACTAAATCAACGCCGAGAATCGGCTTAGGTATCCCCTCCGCTAACAAGACGTATGGAGTGGTCACCAAGGCTGCTACAAACATAATGCCAGCTAGAAGCGGGAGCGTGTCGATGTCATCACGCCCCGAACGCAGGCGTTTTGTAATAACGAAATACGAAACCCAGATAATCAAGCCCGCAACCGCGAACAGATCACCCTTTCGAGAGGCGCCTGATGTCTCGCTAGCTGAAACGATGAACGCGAGGACTCCTATAAGTGCAACTGCGCCTAGAACAAAATCACGTTTACGAACCGTCTCGCCGAATACCTTGCTCGCAATAAGCAGTACTAATACCGGCTGAAGCGAAGGGATTATGGTCGCATTCGCTACCGAGGTTGATCGGATTGCTCCCCACCCGGCGATTAATGATCCTGCGAAGAGAACTCCGGGCACAATACTTAGTTTGAGTGTCGTCCGATTGAACCCGCCTGCAGAGCGAGCAAGCAAGAACATCAATGGCACCGCAATCCAGAGCCGCCAGAATGCCGTTACAGCCACCGGTGCATCGATGGCACGAACCGCTAACGGCCCAACACCCCAGGCAAACGCAGCTCCAGCTGCGGCGAACATCGCCAGATGAGCACCACGCTCCCCCTGGGTCTCCCCAGTCATTGCGACTTGAGTAAGTACTCGCTCATGGTGATCGAACGTATGCGATCTAGATCCAGAAACGCCATGACGCTACCGAGCATCTCGCTCAGGTTTGCTTTCATCAAGGTTGCATCGTCTCCGGCGCAGTAGAAAAGCATTGGGTCGGTGATGTGCTCTGGGGTTGGCCAGCACTCTTCAACAATGCCTCTATACGGTGGTGCGCCTGGAGTGATTGCACGAACGACTGTGTTGCGAACATAACGAATTCGTGGCTGCATTGCCTCTGAGACCGGAGACTGAACGGTATGCCAGTGAGTGAGCCACTCATCTTCGGTAAGTCGATCTGGTTTCTCCATCAGAGTCACCATCGTTACACCTGGAGAGCGCTCGCCATCAGGCCACGACCGCTTCTCACTATGACGGTTACCGCCGTAATCTGTATACATGGATTCGAGGACCAAGTATCCAGCGATACGGGTGGAGTAGGCATTCATAGCCTCCTCGAAGGGCGATCTGTCGTCGTAGCGGTCTAGCCAAATCGAGATAACAGCGATGGGAGCCTGCTCGCCCTCTGGAATCGGGAGCGGCACCGGGACATCGGCAAATTGATCATCCACTTGTATCCACAAAGACCGTGGATTCAGAGCTAGAAGCTTGACTGAAAGCTCCTTGCGAATCTTCGCGTAGTTATCCGACGGCGTTGCTCCAGCCTCGGACCAGAGCAGATAAACCAATTTCTCCATGAACGTGCTCCCTTAAGCCTGTTGGTCCACGACTGCGCCTCGGGGACGTAAATCGCCTTAGTAATAACCAATAAAGGTTGTATTTAGAATTCCTCTGCGGGGCAGAGCGCTTTCCAAGCGCCGGCTCCAAGTAGTCCCCCAACTATTGGGAACACAATGAACACCCAGAGTTGATCAATAGCCCAACCTCTTTGGAACACCGCAGTAGCGATAGATCTAGCGGGGTTCACTGAAGTGTTATCAATCGGGATCGAAATTAGGTGAATCAAAGTTAGAGCGAGTCCGACTACGACACCAGTAAATCCTGGGCTCATACTCTTGCGGCTAGTGCTCGCAATGATGAATACGAATACAGCAGTAAAGACGATTTCAGCAATAATGGCGGCACCTAAACCAAAGCCTCCGGGCGAATGATCGCCAAATCCATTAGAGGCAAACCCAGTTGAGTTTGCAGTCCATGCCGTGGTTGATGAGCGAGCAATTATGAAAATTATGAAGCCTCCAACGAGGCCGCCCAGAAGCTGACCAACTAAATAGAACGGTACGTCGCCTCCCTTGGTCTTCTTGATAGCCCAGAGGCCGAGAGTAACGGCAGGATTAATATGACAGCCGCTGATCGAACCGATTGCATAGGCCGCAACGAGCAAAGAAAGCCCGAAAGCGAGAGCCACACCCAGCAGAGTGACTGAGTTTCTAAAGCCACCAAAGTACCCAGTAGCGAGGATCGCTGTACCCGGCCCTCCGACTACCAGAATCATTGTTCCGATCGCTTCCGCTACGAGGATCCTTGTCTTCGTATTCATATGGGCTCTCCAAATCTGTCGCCGTTTAAGTCGAGCGCTATTTTACGGATTTGCAGGGATACTTAGAGGGATACCCGGGCCAAGGCGGTGAAAGCCGTCGTAGTACCGCTACAGGCCCTGCTCTAGCACTGGATTCAGCGCTGAGGACTCTTGGCGAATCTTGGACGAGATGTAGTTAGAGAACCATCCCTCGTATGCACTCTGGAGCTCGGGGCGCCTCCAATCGGCACCGGTGATGAGTCCTCGACATCCATTCTCGCCACATTCGCAGATGAATTCGTCGTAATCATCTGCATCTGACATCGCGTAGTCAAAACTGAGCTCTTCGCCCTCTTGGATTTCACGCATCGCTACTAGGAGGATATTTCCTCCGATGCCGCAGTTAGGAGTACAGGAATGGTTGAAAAGGTCCGCTGGCTCATCCTCATCGGGGCAGAGCAGAAAAAGGTCTTCATCTATTTGAAGAGAGTGCGTCCGACGATATTCGGGGAGTATGGAGAACTCGTCCCGATGGGTAATACTGCCGCCAAAGGCCGCAACTGTAGTGCCGGCAGGTATTACAGAGGTAGCAAAAATACCTCTCCCTTTTCTTCCGGCCGAGTTGACCTTCGCACTAGATGTAATAAAGGAGATCGGCACGGCTGCCTCCCAACTGTTGAGCTGACGGGGAACCGAAAGATTAGCAAGAAGAGATTCGCAATTTCATAAACTGAGCACAGGAATTTCCCCTGCGACGGCGTAATGAATGAAACAGTCAGTCGTGGTTAGCCGGCCCCGACGAAATAGCCAACTACGTCTACTACCAGGTCAGGGCAGCCGCCATTAGTAATGAAGGCGTCTGATGCAAATGCACCAACTTTCACCAGCGCTCCGTTGGGCACTACCTGCCGAGCATTGAAGTTAACCGTCGAAGCAGTAGGCGGATCCACACCGGCAGGGTATGCGGTTATATACCCCGGAACGGAGCCCCCAATCGCAGTTACATTCAACGCGACAGCGCCCGCATTGAGCGGAACATCTGGAGCGGCTGATGAACCCGCTACTTGTTGGCTTAGCGACTTGTTTAAGCAGGAAGCGCCAAAACTTGAACGTGAATCCACCAACCGGGCTGGAGTAATTCCTACGAATCCACCGAGTGTTGCAATCCCCGGCGCGAACCATCCAACTACATCAACTACTACGTGGGGGCAACCTGCATTGGCAAAGACTCTGATCTGCCCTGCGTTGCCAATTTTTAACAGGGTGCCGTTAGGAACGATCTGCCCCGCAGTGAAGTTCAAAGTTGAGACCACTGGTCTAGCAATACCCTCGGGGTAGACCGTTAAGTAACCAGCTGCCCCAGGTGTGACCACAGTGACGTTGAGAGCGGCAGCAACTGCGTCGGAAGGAATTCCTGTCACTCCACCTGTTACCTGGAAAGAACGAGACCCGGCAACACATGTTGCGCCACCGTCAGTGCGGGTATCGCCTATTCGAACGGGAGTAATACCAGTGAAGCCTCCCGCAGAGGGATCCCCGGAACTAAATGACCCAACGAGATCTACAACGACATCGGGGCACCCTGCACTGGCATAGATATTTACTGCCCCATCCGGACCAGTCTTTATATTTACATTATTTGCCACGACCTGGCCCGACGAGTAATTCAAATTCGATGCAAGAGGGAGTGCGGCATCAGAGGGATAGACCGTCAGGAAACCTGCAGCTCGGGGACCAACTACGGTGAAATTCAATGCAACTGCGGCAGCATTCGATGGAACCCCGCTGCCCTCCACTCCAGCTACTTGAAGACTGCGGACGCTGGAAATACATGCCCCTCCGCCAACAGCACGGGAATCGAGCACTCGGAATGGAGTTATACCGGTAAACCCGCCCGCAATTGTCGTGAAGCCGAGAACGCTGACTGGCACTGATCGGTCAAGGTTTAACCCGTCTCCGATTTCACCAAAACCACCTGCGCCCCAGCAACGTAGGGTGTTGTTTGCTAGTCGTGCACATGTGTGAGAGTCCGCAGCTACGGGAAGTACTGCAGTCGTCATGGAGAGCACGGCCACTGGCGTTATCGAGTTGTTTGTCGTGCCATCGCCAAGTTTCCCGTTGAAGTTATCTCCCCAACACTTCATCGCACCTGAAGAGAGAGCTGCACACGAGTGCTTTGCCCCCCCGGCAACATTGATCGCACCGGTAATGCCTGAAACCTCGATCGGCGTTTTAACGTTCGGCGGGGTATCAACACCTATCTGTTTGTTGGCGTTCTCTCCCCAACAGGAGACAAGGCCGTTGGAGCGAATAACACAGTTGTGTAGGTCACCACTCGTAATTCCAACTGCATCGGTTATTCCGGTGACCGTAGTTGCAGTTGAGGATTGGGCAGTAGTCCCATCGCCTAGCTGTCCTTGCCCGTTACCTCCCCAACAATGAACAGAGTTATCTGAGATGACTGCGCATGCGAAGGAGTTGCCCGCTGATATTGAGACGGCATTTGAGATTCCGAGAACTTCGATCGAAGTACTTCTCTGGTTCGTTGTGCCATCCCCGAGCTGCCCCTGATTGTTCGCCCCCCAGCATCGAACCTTTCCTGTTGAGAGGAGTGCACATGTATGGCCACTGCCCGCCGTCACTCGAACCGCATTGGAGATACCCGTCACTGGGGTAGGTACCTTTCTCTGGGTATTGGTCCCATCTCCGATTTGCCCGCTTGTGTTATTACCCCAGCAGTAGACCGCTCCCGAGATTGTTGTGGCACATGAATGCCCTGCTCCAGCAGCGACGCTCACTGCCCCTACCAAATTCTTGGCAGTGACTGGAGCGTTGCGTGATTGAGTAGTCGAGTCCCCTAATTCACCATTTACGTTGCGTCCCCAGCATGCGACAAGTCCCCCAGAGACAGTCGCGCAACTATGACTGCCTCCAGCGGCGAGGGTTGGGGGTGCCGGTGTCGCTACTAGTGCTGACGCTGGATTCGAGCTAGCGACCAGGCCGAGCAGGCTTGCAATAAACGTTAGGTAAACCAGATGTTTCGAGGCCCGACTAAATGACAACGTTCGCTCCCATGATTGCTGACACAAATCCAACTTCTAGATCGGGGCAGAACCCCCGAGACCGGGTAATCCTACCGCGATATTCACGGAATAAAACCTCGCCAAAATTGAGTAAAAGGCAAGCTCACGCTGCCCTTTAGAGATTGCAGTATCCCCCAAGAGTGCCCCAAATTGTCTTGTGATCTCTGGCGTTTGGACAGCAGGCACGGTTGGTAAAAGCGTAGGAGGGTGTCGGGCCCTAGATCTCGAGTTGACGGGCTAACAGCCCAGACGCGACGTCGTAGACAAAGCCGGCTACTGGGGTACGGGCTGGGATCAAAGAGCAATTCCTAACCAAAGCCACGTCAGCTCTGAGAGTGTCAAGTTGATTCTCAATTGACAGGAAATCCATCGCTGCAGCATCGGGAGTGTTCCCTAAAGCCTCGCGGATCTCCTCGTCGCTCGTATCAGCCATGCGGCACTGAGTGTGCGCAACTATGCAGATTCGGTCCACCCCTAGAAGGTTGGTTGCCAAAACCAACGATCGAAGGACGTCGTCAGATACACGAGCACCTGCGTTGCGTAGAATTTTAGCGTCTCCTGGAACAAGACCAAGCATCGCTAATGGTTCGATCCGGGAGTCGATACATGTAACAACTCCAAGACCTCTGGCAGCGGTTGGATCTAAACCTCCAAGTTTGAAACTTGAGGCGTATCGACTATTTGCTTCGAGAATGTCGTCAAACATGAAAGTTACTTTACTTAACCGTTAACGCGAGAGCGTAGTGGGGCGTCGTCTCCCGAGAAATACGAAAATTACGCCAAATATTGAGGTGCAAATACCTACAGCCCAAAACAAATTGTCGAGACCGGTATTCGCTAGAGCACCAACCTCTGGGGCATTTACTGGAACTGAGGTTGTAGTGACGGCAATAGCGGCCGCCGCATTCGCTGCCGCGATATAGGGCTCTGCCTCCGCAGGCTTACCTGTGAGAATTCCATCGACACCAAGGGCCATCAATCGAACCCAGGTGGCTGGCACATCATCTTCGTCACCGTTGAACCAGACCCAGACGCCCAGCCCATTTGCATGTGCATCGTCTACAAACTTCTGCGTTACAACTTCGATCTCGCCAAAGAATGGCGGGACTTGCAGAACTTTTTGGCCTGGGAGTGCGCCTCTTGTGCCAAACCACGAGGTGATTAGATCTAGCCCCGGGCTCGTAAATACATCTGGGGCAAGTTCTTTGAAATGATCAAGAATCGCATCGTCGAACGAAGCAACTACATAGCGATCTGAGGGGCCGTGGGAATTGATGAATGCAGCTAGCGCTTCTGCACCGGCCATTCCTGTGGGGCCATCCTTAATCTCGATGTTCAGCCGTTGCCCTGGGAATGTATTGACTACATCTAGGAGCGTTGCGACGCCAAAATCGTTTGGCGTGTAACCCTCTGGCGGCGCTACACCGCCAGTTCGTACGCCACGCAATGCATAGTCCTCAATCGGTTGGCTATGGCATGACCAGCAGTGTGGGAAAAACCAATAAGCGTTATCCATTGCCTGAAGTTGAAGCGCCGTGAAGGAACTAACCGGCCCGGTATCCCCCGTAGTTCTATCGACCGTATCGTCATGTTGGATCATGAGCACGTTGTCGCTACTTAAGCGGACATCCATCTCCAAGACATTCGCGCCTGCTACGAGAGCTCTTTTCATCGCGTAGATCGTGCTGTGTGGAGACTCAAGGTCTCCCCCGGCGTGAGCAATGCTGATGAACTTTCTTGAGTTCCAGATTGGAGTGTCCGCCGCGTGGGCCGGGACCATCGTGGCGCCGATACCTATTAGAAGAGCAACTGACCCAGCGGCGACATTCTTTAAGCGTTTCAATTTCCCAAGCATTCGAAAACCCTACTCTGAGCTGCCATCTAAAGGCAGTTACGGACCCGCAGGATGAAACGCTTAGCGCATAGAGACGACGTCTATATCCTCTTCGCGCCAGAAGTCGAAACGCTCATCCGGAAGACGGAGACAATGGGTAGGCGCGAGCGCCTCAACGAAAGCCGGCTCATGGCTAACTACCACCACGGTTCCTTCCCAGTGACGGAACATACGCCCAACTGCATCTACTGAAGCAGGGTCGAGGTTGTTGGTGGGCTCGTCAAGTATCAACAGGTTCGAGCCCCCCGCTGCAAGCATTGCAAGCCCCAACTTGGCTCTCTCTCCACCCGAGAGCGATCCTGCTGGTTGCTCCATTGCAGCCCCGCTTAGCCCAAATGATCCGAGAAGCGCTCGGCGCTCTGCCTCGAGCTTCAAAACTGTGTCATCAATGTTGTCAAGGGCGCGTGCCTCAAGATCAATCTGCTCGTGCTCCTGAGCGAAGTAACCAAGACTGACGTTCGGGCCAAGCTTCACCGTTCCACCGGATGGAATCTGCACACCGGCAAGACAGCGCAGGAGGCTCGACTTCCCCGCTCCATTTCGGCCAACTACTGCAATCCTGTCCCCGCGATGGGCATTCATAGCGATGCGCTTGAGAACGGTCTTGACTCCATACTGCACGCCTACGCCATCAACCTCGAGTGGTGTTGCGCCTGAGCGAGCGGGAGTCGGCAATTTCAGGCGAACTGCCTTCTCGACGCGGTGGACTTCAGTGCGATTCTTCTGAATCCTCTCAACGCGTTTGTCCAAGGCCTTAGCTGTCTTGGCTCGCTTCTCGGTCTGCCCGCGCATGGTATTGGCGAGAGTGGAGATTCGTTTGATCTCGCGCTCTTCCTGTACCGACGCCTTGGCTCTCTGGACCTGGTCTGCAGCCAAGCTCCCAGTAAAGGCTGTGTAGTTGCCCTTGTATTCGGTCAAGCGTCCATCTGAGAGATGAAGCACTTTGTCAATCGCCTTGTCAAGGAGGTCAAGGTCATGACTAATTACAAGAATCGTTCCACCAAAGGATGAGAGTTCGTCCATTAGCCAACTCTTAGCGCTCATATCGAGGTGGTTGGTTGGCTCATCGAGAATCATTATTTCTGGCGTCTGGAAGAGCAGTCGAATGATGTCTACCCTTCGACGCTGACCACCCGAGAGAGTCTCAATATCCTCGAAAAGTAAGTCTTGTCGGAGTCCTACGCCATCGGCGAGGCGCGCCATCGTTGCCTCAGCCTCGTAACCGCCAAGCGAGCCGTACTGCTCCTCGAGTTCGCTGAATAACTCAATCGCTTCTGAGGTTGGATCCTCAGCCATTGCATTTCTAGCTGCAACCAACTTCTCGTCTAATACATCTAGCCCTCGACCACTAAGGACATGCGAGAAACCTGTGGCATCTACACCGAGCCCCTTAGCGTTTGGAACCTGAGGCAGGTACCCGACCGTCCCTTGAGTTTTTACCTCTCCGAAGGAGCGCACCTCGGGGTCGGGTTCGCCTACTAGCACTGAGATGAGAGTGGACTTTCCAGTACCGTTGCGCCCAACTAAGCCGACCTTCTCGCCAGTCGCCACAAGAAATTGGGCGTCCTTGACAAGGGCTCTATGCCCAATCTCGATAGTCATTCCGGTTCCGCTAATCATGTGGCTTCAATCTGGTTGGTAGCGGCGAATCCGGTGACATTTGGGAGATTCAAGGCGTCTACAGAGTTTGGGTCGGGGATAGATGACGCGCTTAGCGAGTCAACTCTCGACAGTCTACGGCTTCACGCCCGCTGAGGGCATCATCAGGGTCATGTTGGGAGAGCCCAATCGCTCCTTTTCACCCGTAGGTCAAGCGCTCGATGCGGGTATTTCGACCCATAAATGGGCTTAAGTTCCACTACCCAGCGCGCCGATGAAGCGGTGTGACCACAACTCTGTTTTTTTATGAACTGAGACAAAGACGAGCGCTGATGAAGAAACAGGTCACAGGTACGCCCCGAAAGTCCCGTCTTCGCTCGGATGAGTCTGGAATGTCTTTGATCGAGCTGGTTGTCGCAATAAGCATCTTTGCAATTGTGATGACAGGCGTTGCCGCAACACTCGCAGCCGGACTCGCACTTACCCGAACTAATCAACACCGCAGTGTCGCCGCGAATCTTGCAAGTCAGGAAATGGACACGATTCGCGCGAGTGACTTCTCTGCGCTCGTTGACCGAAGCGTCACTCAAAACGTAGGGGGTATCACTTATACGATTTACCGCTCGCTCACTTGGGTAGCCCACAATGCATCCAATGGTCCATGCGACGGTGTCAATACCACTCCAGAGGTATTACGGGTCCACGTAGGCGTTGATTGGCCACGCAGACGTGGCGCCGCAATTGTCACCAGCGACTCGGTGATCACTCCGCCAATCGGCGCGTACAACCCTCAGACTGGACACATTGCAGTACGCGTCCTAAACCGCGATGCACAACCGTCAGCGTTCACAAGCGTTCTCCTAACAGGGGGAACATCTCGCAGCGCGTTGACCAACGCCGAGGGATGTGCCTTCTTCGCCTTTCTCCCTGCAGGGACATACAACGTCACAATGAATAGTGCTGGTTACGTAGATCGACAGGGAAATACCTCCCCTACACAGATCGCCAACGTTGCAATCGGACACGTCACCTCGGCCCAATTCGATTATGACCGCCAGGGCACCATCGCCTTATCCATTGAGGGGCCAGATGGTGCTCTAGTTCCAGCAAACGTTCCCCTAACTATCGGAAACACGACACTGCTTCCCTCTGGGACCCGTACATACAGTGGAAGCGGTACATCTCGAACGATAACTGGCTTATTCCCATCTCTAGACGGGTATGAAGCTTGGGCAGGATCGTGTGCCGACGCAGATCCGGAAGGCGTCGACTCGAGTGGAGCTGCGTACCATTTGAATGGAGTGAGAAGCCCTGCACTACCTGTCGCACCAGGTTCGTCTGGAGCGGGGAACGTTGATCTCGCTCTTCTCACACTACAGATACAGAACTCCAACGGCACCGCCGTCTCTGGTGCATCAATAATCGCTTCGCACGCGCAAGACACAAGATGTTCAACCGGTGAGACATACACGTTCGGAACAACGGGATCTGATGGCACGATCAAGGTGCTCTTACCGTTCGGCACATGGAGCCTAGGCGTGATCGGGCGCAGCGTCGTTGGCGGGCAACCCTCGACCTACCTATCACCAACCAGTACGGGCAACTCGATCACGTTGGTGTTGTCATGAAACGCCTACAACTATTCAAAAAGCGTTGTGTCGCCAAAGACGAGAGTGGCGTGACGCTAATTGAAGCGAGCATCACAACCGCTCTGATGATGGTTGTTTTAACAACCATCTATGGATCATTCTCGTCTACTCAACATGCTTTGGAGAACACAGGAAGTCGGCTCCGTAACCTCGATGAAGCTCGGGTCTTGATAGCGGCAACGACAAAAGATGTTCGAACTGCAGTCCGACTGCAATCCGGTACATCGCCCTTTCTCGTCGCTGACGCTCGAACCGTGAATTTCTATGCCAACCTCGACACAACGAGTGCCCCTAAGAAGGTTCTCATTTACGTTGATAACACCTCGGAACTCATTGAGAAGGTTTGGTCGGCTGATATCGGCTCATCAGCCCCTAACTACACATTCACAGGTTCGCCAAAGATCCGATTCGTTGGGCGTTATGTTGCAAACAGTGTCGCCGAGCCGATATTCACTTTCTACGACTCTGCGGGCATCGCCTTGGGGACTACCCCATTGAATGCAAGCAACTTGCTCTCCATCAGATCCGTTAAGGTGACTCTCTCAGTCAAGAAAGCTACGACTGGAACACTTAATCCGGTGACAATGACCAACCAAGTACGTCTTCCTAATCTCGATTACGACGCGGTGGCAGGGTAATGAAACGCTTGCGCTCCAAAGCCAACGGTAACGATGAACACGGTTTTGCTCTGATCACAGTGCTCGTTAGCACCTTGGCGTTGACGCTCTTGGCGACTGCGATGATTGCCTATGGAACCGGTAGTCAAAGTACGTCGCGCCACGATCAAGACTGGAATGCTGCACTATCGGCTGCCGAGGCCGGTGTAGATGACTACATCTTCAGACTCAACGAGAATGACCTGTATTGGCATTACAACTCAGCAAATCTCCCGACCGACGGCAACCAGGCATTTGCAACCTGGGCATCGGTCCCTGGCGCAACCAATCCAGCGGAGTTCCACTACATTCCAAACACGAGCACCATCGGCACTGATGGCCGTCTACGGCTTACCTCCACAGGCCGAGTTAATGGAGTAACGCGTAGCATTTCGGTATCGCTACGACACCGGAGCTTCCTTGATTATCTGTATTTCACCGATTATGAAACGGTGGATCCTGCGCTTTATACAGGCACTCCGTTTACTGCAGCTCAAGCGCAGACTTACTGTGCAAAGTATTACTACGGTGGAGTTGGAAGCCAGCGAGACGTCTCGGGCCGGGTTGATTTCACTGGTGATAGCGACTCGAACGGCGCCTACTGCAGCGACATTCAGTTCATCACAGCTGACACGCTCAATGGCCCTGTGCACTCCAATGACGCGATCCTCCTATGCGGAAACCCTCAGTTCCGCGGAGATGTAACCACATCGTGGACAGGATCTGGAGGCAAAATGTATAGAGACGGGTGCCCAACAAGCCACCCTGTATTCGCCAATGTGAACGATCCGAAGCACACGGCGAGCCTCACAATGCCTCCAACTAACTCGACGCTTAAAACCTCGGTTGCGAGCGGAGCAGGGGGCTGTCTCTACACGGGACCTACGCGAATAAAGCTCAACTCCAACGGCACAATGACGGTCACGAGTCCATTTACAAAACAGACGAACAACACCGCTTGCCCCAAAGCTGGAGCGACCGGTGCCTTGCCCGTGGGTGGAGTCATCTACGTTCAGAATGTTCCATCAACTACGACCGACGCTAACTACACGAGTGGTTGCCCCTACACGGTCAACTCTCGAGCTCACCCGCTAGGTATGCCCATTGCCACAGACCTCAACACATACGGCTGCCGCAACGGCGACCTATTTGTTGAGGGGACCCTGAAAGGGCAGCTAACCATTGCAGCGGAGAACAACATCGTCATTACTTGGCACCTCCTGTACCAAGGAGGAACAGGTGGATCCGACCTGCTCGGATTGGTCGCGAATAATTTCGTGGAGATTTACCATCCAGCAAGTTGCACAAGTGGAAATTCGAGTTCCTGCAGTTTGAATGCGAATTTTCCAAACGAAACAGCGCGGAACGCAAAGTTCACGGAGCCGAATATCTACGCTGCCAATCTCTCGGTGAACCACTCAGTGAGAGTGCAACTTTGGGATCGGGGATCCTCCCTAGGTACTCTGCATATTCGCGGAATCTTGGCCCAAAGATACCGTGGGCCAGTAGGAACAAACTCGAATGGTTCTGTGGCATCTGGGTACGCGAAGGATTACGTATACGACCAGCGCCTCAAGTACTTAGCGCCTCCCAAATTCCTAGATCCAGTGGCGTCCCAGTGGGAGCAGAGCACATGGGCCGAGGTTAAAGCTCCAACCGGTCTTCCAAACTAACGAGAGCGCTTGCCTCTAAGTCTTTGAGGATTTCTGCACCACTGGCCTTTAAAGCTCACGAGCCTGCTGCGTCGTTTCTCTCTGCCCAACGTCCAAAACTGAACATGGCATATAGGAATCCGCCAGTGAATACGATTGCGGTAACGATTGTCCCCGCGATAAAGATTCCGGTCTGGTCCATTAAGGCGTCTTGCGATGGGCGAGCAGAAACGTACCGAGGGCAAGAATCGAAGGTACCCAGATGCCGATGAAAATCCCGTTCAGCCTGCCGTTCGTATTATCGCCAGCATTGAAATAGATAGTCACGCTAAGCAAGAAACTTGCGAAGGCAGCGAATAGGAGCGTTCCTTTGAGTATCGCTTCAGGCTTCATGCCTTGAAAGTAACACTCTGAACAGGAATTACTGACAATTTCCAGTGTGCCCGATGGCGCATTTGAAACCAAAACTAGCTACTCGCTCTCCTAGTTTTGAGAAATTCGGGTTGCGCAATTTGGATCGCTTTTGCTTAATTTGGTGTCGAAGGGGGGACTTGAACCCCCACGCCCTTACGGGCACTAGCTCCTTAAGCTAGCGCGTCTGCCGATTCCGCCACTCCGACGTGGAGCCGACACTTTAGCGCGAACCCATCACCGATTCCTTAGCCCGGAGTAACCGGAGAAGATGCCACCGAGAGCATCGACGCTGAGAGCCTTCACGGTGCTGCGGGCGATGAAGCGGGATCGATACTGAACCACGGGCTTGATGGCCACCTGTTGAAGAATGGCCCGCTCTGCTTTGGCGTATAGGCCTGCACGCTTCTTAGGGTCCCCCGTGGTTGAGGCTGAGATCACCAGTAGGTCCGAGGCCAAGGATTTTATGTGGGCGACGTTCTCGGGTGCATCAGATGCGAATACAGGGAATAGAAATGCCTCAGCGCTCGGGTCGAGTGCCACCCACCCGAGGCGAAATAGCTCGGGCTCTCCGTTCGCCAAGAAGTCGTCGTAATCGGAGATCGGGTGCGCTCGCGGGGTGGTCTCGATCCCTGCTGCTCGTAGCTGCTCCTGAGCCGCCAGAGCGAGACTCGCCTGCGCTGGCGTGTCGTCATAATCAATGGAGAAAGTCGGCACTCCACCCGCGGGAAAAGCTCTGGATACTGCTGCTTTCGCTTCTGCGAGGTTGAAGTCGCAGATGTTTCTACAAGGGTTCTCTCCGTGTCCTGCCACAGTCTCAGGCAGAACACCATTAGCCACCCCTACCGTTGGCCCAAAGGTTTTGCGGACCAAGGAGACTGAATTAAGAGCACGAAGAATGGCCTCTCGGAAATCGACATTTGCGAATTTAGGGTTCTCTAGGTTCAACGCATAATTAGAGACAGCGACATAGGGTGCAGACACCGGCCGAAGTCCTCCTTTGAAGGTAACTCCAGCCTCGCGAGTAATTGCGGCAATATCTGCGTTACCCGTCTCAACAGCAGTCGCCGCCTTAACAGCCGTTTCGTATTTTGTGATACGAATCTTTTGAGCTCCTGGCCCCCTAAGCCGAGTCATCTCCCAGTCCCCATCCTTAATACCTGAGACGCGGTACGGCCCGGTACCAAACAGTCCGCCAGGTTCATCCACATCTGGGGCAACTATCCCTAACCCGGGGTGGCCGAGCGAAATTGGGAATGTCGAATCAGGTCTAGAGATGTTAAAAACGACGGTCGTCGCATTCTTAGCGACTATCCCCTCCAATGGGCCTCCAGTTGAGTGCGCCGCGTCGTAGCCGACTACCTCAGATAGGAGTCCGGCGATTGGCGATCGTGTCCCTGGCGCCACCACCCGCTCTAGCGAAGCCTTTACATCAGCAGCACCGACAAGAGCGCCTGCGGAGAACCGTGCACGTTGATCAATAGTGAATATGAAAGATGTCTGCTCCTTATTTCCGCGCCACGATTTAGCTAGCCCTGGCAGCACCTCAGAAGTGCTCGGATCGAGCTGCACGAGAGGGAGACTTATCAACTCGGCGAGCGATATTGACTCCGGATTTGAAGCGACGGCAGGGTCAAGCGTGGTGGTAGCAGAGACAGCGAATCGCAGAAGACCTAAACGTTTCGGAGTCTCCTTTGACTCCCCTGTGCTGCAACTAAGCGAGGAGAGGAGCGCTGCAGTTACGCAGATAGCGCTAAACGCACGCCGTGTCGATAGCGGGCTCAGAGCACTACCTCGGTAGTTGAGAAATGGCACGCTGATACCTGTACCGCGCTCAATCCGTGCGGGGCCAATTCGGGCACGACCTCGGCGCACAAATTCTCGGCCTTCCAGCAACGCGTACGGAATCGGCACCCGCTAGGAGGGTTGGAGGGGCTTGGAACATCGCCTTCAAGTATGCGTCGTTTACGCAGACGTTCTTTACGCGGATCAGGGATCGGCACTGCACTTAGTAATGCCTGCGTGTAGGGATGTTGTGGATTTTCATAGACATCATTTGCCGGACCCATCTCAACGATCTGCCCTAGATACATTACGGCCACTGTGTCGCAGATGTGTCGCACTACAGATAGATCATGTGCAATAAACACATACGCCAAACCTAAGCGCTCTTGAATATCCTCAAGGAGATTCACAACCCCAGCTTGGATGCTTACATCAAGCGCTGAGACGGGCTCGTCGAGGATCAATAGCGATGGCTCGAGCGCAAGTGCTCGTGCGATCCCTATTCTCTGGCGCTGCCCTCCAGAAAACTCGTGGGGGAAACGAGTTGCGTGCTCAGGATTCAGACCGACTAACTCCATTAACGATCTGACCCGCTCGTCCCCGCCGTCGCTATATCTTCCATATATGCGCAGGGGTTCTGCGATCGTGGAGTGCACAGTCATTCGCGGATTTAGTGACGCATAGGGATCTTGGAAGACCATCTGCATTCGCGCGCGCAGCGCTCTGAGTCTGCGGCCGTCAGCTTTCGTTACGTCGACGCCCTCAAACTCAATCGAACCAGAGGTTGCATCGATGAGGCGAGTGAGCATACGGCCTGTAGTCGATTTTCCACACCCTGACTCCCCGACTATTCCGAGGGTATCGCCGGGACTTACTGAGAACGAAACCCCCGAGACAGCCTGAACAGCCCCTGTTCGACGACGGAGGAACCCGCTACGAATGGGGAACTCTTTAACTAGGTTCTTGACCTCGAGTATTGGACTTGGGAGAGAGGATTCGTTCATGACTTGGCGCCGAGAAGGTTGACCGCTTTGTCGGGGAAGTGACAGGCAGCCATGTGCGATGAGCCCAAATCGTCGAAACTCGGCTTCTCGTTGATGCAGCGCTCTTGATCGGCCACCGCGCAACGTGGGTGGAATGCACACCCAGACGGAACAAATACCAGACTCGGGGGCTGCCCATGAATGCGGTAGAGCCGAGAACTGGAGTCTGTGCGTCGGTCAAGCCTTGGAAGAGACTCAAGCAAGCCTGCGGTATACGGGTGTCTGGGCTCGTAGAAAATTTCATCAACGGTACCGATCTCTGCCTGTCGGCCTGCGTACATCACCATCACCCGATCTGCAGTCCCAGCGACAACGCCGAGGTCATGAGTGATGAGCATCACCGAGGTACTTGTTCGATCCTGTATTCGTCGAAACACGTCTAGAACCTGGGCCTGAATTGTTACATCAAGAGCTGTAGTTGGCTCATCAGCGATAAGAACAGCTGGATCGTTAGCAAGAGCCATTGCGATCATGGCGCGTTGGCGCATTCCGCCGGAGTATTCATGCGGGTACTGCCCCGCACGCTCTCCAGGGTCAGGAATCCCCACAACCTCGAGCAGCTCAATCACTCGGCCTTTACGCTCAGAGTCCGAGGCCCCGTTCTGATGAACCTTGAGCGCCTCAAGAATCTGAGCACCAACAGTAATTACAGGGTTCAATGCAGCCAAGGCATCTTGGAAAATTACAGATATCTCTGCTCCGCGAATACTTCGCATCGATTTCTCAGATTTGCCTAGGAGCTCCTCACCTCTGAACTTAATGCTGCCCTCAACAACTGCATACTTCGGTAGCAACCCCATTATCGCCATCGCAGAGACGCTCTTTCCGGAACCGCTCTCTCCAACAATCCCGAGTGTCTCGCCCTCGAAAAGGTCGTAGGTGACACCATCAACGGCTCGCACGAGACCATCAGGCGAAGGGAACGAAACGTGAAGATCGAGTATCTCGAGAACCGGCTTCGATGTCATCCGTTACTCCCGTAAGGATCTAATGCATCGCGCAGGCCATCGCCTAGAAAATTGACTGCGAGAACAGTTATGAGAATCATCAGCCCTGGGAAATAGATTAGGTAAGCCTGAGGAGTTCCTACATACCCACGCGCACTACTTAGAAGGTTCCCCCAAGAAGTAGCCGGTAACTGCACGCCGAAACCAAGATAAGAGAGAGCGGACTCAGTAAGAATTGCACCTGCTACTCCAAGAGTGGCACCAACCAATATCGGACCCATGCAATTAGGAATAATGTGCCGAAATACAACCCGCATTGGACTGGCGCCGATGGATCGTGCGGCCTCGACGAACTCTCGTTCTCGTAAAGCAAGAACCTGACCACGAACAACACGCGCCTCCCCCATCCAAAAAAGCGCTGCAAGCGAGAGTGCGATCACAACCTGAGTCGATCCAAACCCTTGAATGGCTATTGCCAAAACCACTAGTTGGGGGATCACCAGAAATAGATCAGTAAGGCGCATGAGTCCTTGGTCTGCCCATTTTCCGAAATACCCAGATACAGCACCGACAACGGTTCCAAGCAACGTGCTTAAGAATGCAACGGTAAGACCTATGCGGAGCGATGTGCGACCCGCATAGAGGATCTCGCTCAGCATGTCTCGACCAAGCTCATCCGTACCAAGCCAGTGGTGCGCGTTAGGACCCACGGCTCCAACTGCTAGATCCTGTTGATTCGCCGGAAATGGTGCCACGAGATTTGCGGCGAAACAAGCAAAAATCAAGAGGATTAATAAGACGAGCGAGAATACAGCGAGTCGGTGCTTAAGGAACCGCGATCGAAAGAGCTGCCACTGCGAGCGTGGCTTCGGGCCGTCTAACGCCCCGATTCCCAACTCGGCACCAATAGGCATACCAGGGCTTCCACCCACGAGCCCGAGGCCTTCTAG
>JBAWWI010000031.1:0-20572 GCA_037146835.1 Actinomycetes bacterium
GCCTTAACCTTGCGCTCCGCTCGGATTGTCGCTGGCGCTTCCTCAATCAGCAGAGCATCGAAACCTAGGCCCGAGACAGACTCCAGAATCCAGCGCGCCTCAGAGGCAGGCGACTCCACTCCCCCACCCTTGAGTGATGCGAGTGCTACCCGATGGAGATCGCCCCACGATTTCGGAGCAGCTTCACTCACGGAGTCCCGTGCGCAAGTTGCTCCGCGCGCTCGGCACTAGCAAGCGCATCTACCAATGCATCAAGATCACCTGCGAGCACTGCATCTAACGAGTGCAGCGTGAGGCCTACTCTGTGATCAGTGACGCGATTCTCTTTGAAGTTATAGGTACGGATCTTCTCCGAGCGACCGCCACCCTTCAATTGGCTCCGGCGCACGGTCGAGAGCTCAGCCTCTCGCTTCTCCTCCTCGATTTGAAGAAGTCGAGCCCTCAAGATCCTCATCGCTTTATCTTTGTTCTGCAGCTGACTCTTCTCGTCTTGGCAGGTAACAACTAGCCCGGTAGGTTTGTGAGTAAGGCGAACCGCTGAGTCGGTTGTATTGACTGATTGACCACCGGGGCCAGACGACCGATAGACGTCAACGATTAGATCATTCGGGTCGACATGTACATCAACCTCCTCGGCCTCCGGGAGGATGGCCACTGTGGCGGCACTGGTATGAATGCGCCCCTGACTCTCAGTAGCCGGTACACGCTGGACACGATGCGGTCCTGCTTCGTGCTTAAGGCGTGACCAAGCATCGGCCCCCTTCACCATAAATGTCACCTCTCGAAACCCACCCATATCGGAGGCCTGGCTCGATAGCAGTTCGGTCTTCCATCTACGTGCCTCTGCATAGTGCAGGTACATGCTGTAGAGATCCCCGGCCCAGATGTTGCCTTCGTCGCCACCCTCTCCGCCGCGAATCTCGACAATGACATTCTTCCCGTCATTTGGATCCTTGGGGATTAGTAGTTCCTTGAGGTCCTGCTCGAGTACGTCAATGGCTTTCTCCGAAGCGCCCACTTCTTCGCGCAAGAAATCGCGCATCTCTGGATCTTTCTCAGACTCAAGCATCTCTCGTGCATCGTTAAGGCCCTGCTCGCGCACGCGATAAACCCGATATGCCTCAACCACTGGTCTCAGATCTGAAGCACGCCGCCCTGCATCTGCCGCAGCGCGTTGGTCGCCAGATGCGTATAGGTCTGCGAGTGTCGACTCGAGACGATCTAACTCGGCCTCAAAATCGGCGAGACGATCAAACATGCTCATTCGAGTAAACCTCTTACATCATCTGAGTTTCCGGATGCTGAGGCCTCAGCAACGTTGTCGAGCCACGCATGAAACTCATCGGAGTTCATGCGATCCGCCATAAGGCGTGGGATTGCTGGGAATTCATAATCTGGTGATTGGAGCGGCGGATGATCAGATGCTGGTTTGCGCGCCATTACAGCCTCAATAACAGGAGCAAGTCGCAAATCTTTCTTTGCCTGCGCCTCTATCTCGCGCTCGGCAAACTCAGGCAGCACATCGCGTGCTAGTAGTTCGAGGCTCTCCATGATGTGCTCATGGCGATTCTTCCCAGCCTGAAAACAAAGGATTACCTGATCTATTCCACACTCTTCGTAACGTCGCAGGTACTCGCGAACTTGATCTGGCGTACCGATCGCGCCACGCAGGCCCGACTGATCACCTGAGACGACTTTTGCCCCAAGGCGGTCAGCATTTGCCTCTGCCATCGCGACAGCATCGGGGTCGAAGCCATGTTCGCGTCGGCGATCGCCGTACTCGCTCCAGACATCGGTCACGCCTGGCTGGTGGCGCCCGAAGATGTAGTAATGAGCAAGTGAATACCCAAAGAAGTTCGCACCCTCAAGACCACGCGCTAGGGCTACCTGCTCATCCTCGTGGCACATAAATGTTGTGACACATGCAAGGTTCGGATTTACTGCGTCGCCAATCGGCACCCCTTCCGATGCAAGGGTCGCGTAGTAGTCATCGACCCAGTGCTTTGCCTCTTCTGGATCGGCAAATGCGAATGCAAGCGCGCCCATTCCATGCTGGGCTGCGAAGTGAATCGTGTCTTTCCGGCTGCATGCGAGCCAGAGTGGAGGGTGGGGCTTCTGAACGGGCTTCGGCACAACATTGCGAGGCGGCATAGTTACAAACTCGCCAGCGTGCCCAGTGAAGGGCGCCTCTGTCATACAACGAACTGCAACGCGTAAGCCCTCTTCCCACATTGCACGCTTCACTTCAGGGTCGATACCAAAACCGCCGAGCTCTGCCTCGCTACTAGATTCTCCGGAGCCAAAATCAACGCGTCCATTGGAGACAAGGTCGAGAGTTGATAGGCGCTCAGCGATTCTCGCAGGATGGTTATAGGCCGGAGAGGTCTGAATTACTCCATGCCCAAGGCGCATGCGTTTGGTTCGCTGCGAAGCTGCAGCTAGGAACACCTCAGGCGCACTCGAGTGGCTGTACTCCTCAAGGAAGTGGTGCTCAACCTCCCAGACATAATCAATACCGATTGAGTCTGCATACTCGATCTGATCTAGCGCCTCTTGGAATAGGCGCTGCTCTGAGCCCTCGTCCCAAGGACGCGGCAATTGGTGCTCATAGAAAATCCCAAACTTCATCTTCCAAACCTCCAAGCCTGGGCGGGTGCAGGCATGTTGAGAGTACCCGCCGAGGCGGTACCTAAGCGCTTACGCGCGACTCAACTTCGGTGGTCTGTGCTGGAGTGAATACTGCGGTCAGCGCTGCGATGGCGATCTCAATTTGTTCGATGCTTGGCTCTCGAGTTGTGAGGCGCTGGAGCGTGAGTCCAGGGATCATTAGCGCCCTTACCCAACGACGCTGCATGTTTCGTGCGGAGAAGCGAATCACTTCATATGCGAGCCCAGCTATCACTGGTATGAGCACCACTCGGGATGCAATTAAAACAAGCACAGAGGGTCGGCCAACCAGGCTGTACAGGAAGATAGCGATCACAAAGACCGTTAATAAGAAGTTGGTTCCGCAGCGCACATGCTGAGTTGTAAATTTCTGTGCCTCTTGGGCAGTGAGTTCGACGCCATTCTCATACGCTGCAATCGCCTTGTGCTCAGCGCCGTGATATTGGAATACTCGATTGATGTCGGGGACCTTGCCGATAAGAGTTAAGTAGCCAAGAAAGAATCCAAGGCTACAGAGACCCTCAATAGCGTGGAAAGCGAGCGGGGATAATCCGAATGCGGCGGTTAAACCACGAGCGCCGAGCATCGGGATCAAGAGGAAAATCCCTACAAAGAATGCCAGTGCAATCACCATGGATACGGCTGTACCGCCTTTGGAGATGCGGTCCTCTTCGGGGGTATTCACCTCGGCCGACCATGTGAGGGACTTCATTCCGAGCGAGAGCGACTCAATGAGATTTGCGACACCACGAGCGAGGGGAATTCTCCCCCATGCCTGAGACCAGTTGGCGCACTCGCCTGTCTTAAGTTCGATGCCTCCATCGAGACGACGAACTGCAACTGCCCAGATATCTTCTCCGCGCATCATTACGCCATCCATGACGGCCTGACCGCCCATGTAACGCACTGGTTGCGCAGGAGCAGTCATCGAGACACTCGCATGCGGTAGGGAGTCCTACTTCTTGGGCTTCTTAGCTGCAGCGGCGTAACGCTTCTGGAAACGCTCGACGCGTCCGCCGGTGTCTACAAGCTTCTGCTTGCCGGTGTAGAAGGGGTGGCACTCGGCGCATAGCTCAACACGCATTGAGTCGACCACTGAACGGGTCACGAACTCATTGCCACAGGAGCAGTGCACTTGGCACTCGCCGTACTTGGGGTGGATGTCAGTCTGCATGGTTTTTCCAATCTAACCGGTGGAGCGCCCCACAGTCTTGCCGGGCGCAGAATCGTCTCAACTCTGGGGATCAACCGCCGCCGGATGGGGCATTGGCGATATCAGCGAGGAATCCGTCATTGCTCTTGGTGGAGCGAAGCTTGTCGAGCAGAAGCTCAAGCCCGGGGGCCGCAGATCCGTCTCCGGCTAGGGCATTGAGGACCCTGCGGAGTTTCCAGACCTGGTTCAACTGGTCTCTCTCGAAGAGCAACTCCTCATGGCGAGTACTCGAGGCGTTGACGTCAATGGCCGGGTAGAGGCGACGCTCGGCCAACTTGCGGTCGAGGCGAAGCTCCATGTTTCCGGTTCCCTTGAACTCCTCGAAGATGACCTCATCCATTCGGCTACCGGTCTCAATGAGAGCGGTCGCAATGATGGTTAGCGATCCACCCTCCTCAACGTTTCGTGCTGCTCCAAAGAATCGCTTCGGTGGGTAGAGAGCGGTTGAGTCGACACCACCTGAGAGCACACGCCCTGATGCAGGAGCCGCGAGGTTATAAGCACGCGCTAGACGGGTTATTCCGTCGAGCACGATTACTACGTCCTTGCCCAGCTCAACAAGTCGCTTAGCGCGCTCGATTGCTACCTCTGCAACATGTGTGTGCTCGTCAGAGGGTCGGTCGAATGTGCTTGCAATTACTTCACCGCGAAGCACGTGGCGCTTCATGTCGGTCACTTCTTCGGGGCGCTCATCAACGAGGAGCACCATGAGGTGAACCTCGGGGTTGTTGCGCTCGATTGAGTAGACAAGCTGCTTAAGGATGGTGGTCTTACCAGCCTTAGGAGGAGAGACAACCAAACCGCGCTGACCCTTACCGATAGGCGAGAGAAGGTCGATGATTCGACCAGTCAGAAGCGTTGGTTCATCCTTAATTTCAAGGGTAAGTCGCTCATCTGGGAATAGCGGAGTTAGGTCCTCGAAGCGAGGGCGTTCTTTCGCATCCTCAGGAGACATACCGTTGATCTCGTCAACGCGAAGCAACGCTGGATACTTCTCATTGCTCGCAGCAGGTCGCGTTGCGCCCTTGATGTAGTCACCTTTTCGCAGAGAGAAACGGCGAACCTGCGTTGCAGATACATAGGAGTCATTGCGCCCAGGCAAGTAGCCAGTAGCGCGAAGAAATCCGTATCCCTCGTCGCGAAGATCTAGAAGACCTGCAATCTCAATTGGCTCGCCGGTGAACTCGCCGCGCGGCTCAGCCTGCTCGCGTTCTCCACCGCGGTCATACCCGCGCGAGTTGCCGCGCTCCGGGCGTTGACCGCCTTGGCCACCTTGACGGCCCTGTCCACCCTGGCGACCTTGACCACCTTGGCGACCTTGATTGCTCTGTCCGCCCTGATTGCTCTGGCCGCCCTGACCACCCTGTCCACCTTGACTGCCCTCTTCACCCGGGCCGCCTACGCGGTCACGGCCGCGGCGTCGACGACGTCGGGTGCGATTGGCGTCTGAGTAGGAGCCCTGCTCGTCGCCATCCTCTGAACCACTACCGGTGCCGCCTTGGCTAGCACCGCGAGACTCTGATCCGGACTCAGTACCACCGCTCGCTCCACTCGTCTGCGGCTCGTTATTCGTCGCCGATGACGTAGGTGTGGAGCCGCGCCTTGGGCGCGGTGCGATCTCTGGGTCGGTCTCGCTGCCAAGACCGGCGCTAGATGCAATCGCATCCTGCTCGGCGGCTAGCGATGCAATGGACCCGGCCTCTAACTCGGAGGCCCGTTTTGAACGGATGGCTTTGCGAGGAGCCGCTGAGGTAGCGCTCGGTGCACTCTTCCCATTATCAGCGTTGCTAGACGATGGCTTTGCAGCAGCCGCCTTAGTCGCGCTGGCCTTCTCAGCCCGGGGAGCCTTGGGCGCTTTTGCATCGCCGTCTCCACCTGCAGCAGAGAGGATCGCGGCTACAAGATCGGCCTTCTTGAGGCGCGTGACGCCCTTCAAACCAATCGCACCAGCGATGGAGTGGAGTTCTTCACGATCCTTGCCGTCAAGCATCGAACGCTCAATACCCTGCTTCGGACTCAATATGGGCTCCTAAGGGAACTAACGCAACCTTTGGTTACGTGTGGGGTCACAGCGGGCTACCCATCTTGGCCGAGGCCTCGACTTTTGCAGCCTGAACTGTGAAGAGAATAAATAGAAAGGGACGAACCGCAGCAATGCCGTGTGTTGAGGTGTGTTTTTTTCGTGGAAGGAATTCCAAGAAGTACTGCGAACCTCTTCGACTATCCGCCTCGCCGGTGCCGGATGATCCTGTGATCGGATGATCTAGTCGGAGAGAGGTGCCACATCCGGAGGGAGCGGCGGTTCAGAGTGAATCATACTCACATCTCGGACCCAAACGCATACCGGCTGCCTTTAAGTGCTCAAACTCTTACCCAAATTAAATGGGTCCCAAGGTCTGGACTATGCCTAGGCGAGTGCGTGGGCGACGAGTCTGCCCATGAGTTCATGGGCAACAACCGGCTCTAGCCCCTCGGTCCCCGACTCGCTGTAGACCCCTCCCGATCCTTCAATCTCGGAGTCAAAGAGCATGTAGGGAACTGCATCCGACGTGTGGGTTCCGAGGCGGCAAGGAGTTGCGTGGTCGGGCATCAACAGAATCCGGTAAGACCCAAATCGAGGCAGTGCCTCCGCTAGTGGACCAATGATCTCAGAGTCCCATCGCTCGAGGGCCTCAACCTTCGTGAGCGGCAGTTGCTGATGACCAGCTTCATCCGTTGCCTCTACATGGAGCATGAAGAAGTCTTGGGTCTCAAGCGAAACGAGACATGCATCTCTCTGAGCGACGTAGTCGTTCTCGAAACCAGCCGAGGCTCCAGGCACATCTAGAACCTCGATCCCTGCGAGCACACCTAGTCCGCGCACAAGATCTACTGCGGATGTGAGTCGACCGGTGACACCATAACGATCTGAGAATGAAGGGAGCGTCGGACTCGTTCCTTGTCCCCATAACCAAATCTGCGTCGCAACAGACCCAACGCGCGAAGCCGCATTAGCAACTACAGCCTGAGATGCATTCATAAGCGCGTGGAGTTTCTCAGCGGCAGGACCAGTTGGCCAGACGCTTGGCTTGCCGGTTAGATCATGCGGTGGAACACAATCGGAGACAGCCCACTCCCCTGGCACTACGAGGATATGGCGATACTCAACACCTGGGTAGAAGCGCACACCGTCACGACCGTCGCCAAGCGCTGCGTTGAGCGCATCAATAATCGGGTGGCTCTGCTCGCTCGATATGTGCCCGGCCGCGAAATCAATCATCGTCCCGCTTGACTCTCCAGCATCGCCGAGAGTTACAAGATTGCATCGGTAGGCAACCTCACCTGGCTTCAGTTCAATACCCATAGCAGCAGCCTCGATCGGCGCTCGCCCCGTGTGGAACTCTTTGGGGTCGTAACCAAGAATCGCAAGGTTGCCGACATCTGAGCCCGGGGGCATCCCCTCAGGAATAACTGCAGCGCGACCGACCTCAGCACGCGCCGCTAATGCAGCGAGGGCAGGCATGCGCGCAACCTCTAGTGGAGTTTTCCCACCGAGTTCATCGCAGGCTTCGTCTGCACAACCATCTGGGACAAGAACGACATATTTCATTCGATTGATGCTACGCGATACCACACCCCGCTAGTGATTCGTTAGGGTTATGGGGTGATGAGACTCACACCGTGCCAACGACACAGAGCCGTGCGCATACTCGCGACACTCGTTATCTCGGTGTTTCTCCTGACCGCCTGTGGGAATAGCAAGGACCGCTCGGGAGTGGTCGGCTCAGATTCGAGCACCTCTACAAGCGCTCCACCGTCCACCCTCCCCCAGCAAGGCTCGGGATCCGTCAAGTCTCAGTTGATCTCGGTTGCGACGAATCTCGACGAACCAGTAGCGATAGCAACTTTTGGGTCCGATACATATGTTGCAGAGAAGGCCGGGCGAATACGCCGTATCGACGAAGCACACGGCAACCCGATCGCACTTGATATTTCTCGCAGAGTCGTCTCGGATGCTTACGAGCAAGGTCTTCTAGGGATGACATTCTCGCCTGACCAACGCTACCTATACGTTTCATATACACACAACAACGGCAGCATCGTTCTCGACGCGCTGCGCTGGCACGGGCGCGGAACACCGAACTCCGATTGGCGAACGATTATTTCGATCCCTGATCCACAGTCGAATCACAACGGCGGCAACCTCGAGTTCGGCGCGGACTCCATGCTCTGGATGGGTATCGGAGATGGAGGAAATGCAGACGACGAAGGTGACGGCCACGCCGTTGGCGGCAACGGGCAGAGCCTAAAGACGCTTCTAGGGAAGATGATTCGCATCAACCCCACGCCAGAAGCAAAGCGGTCCTACACGATTCCAGCCGATAATCCATTTGTTGGTCGTAGCGATGCGCTCCCTGAAATATGGGCCTACGGACTGCGCAACCCGTGGCGTTTTGATCTCGACGCAGGGATGCTCTGGATTGCAGATGTAGGACAGAGCAGCCGAGAGGAGATTGACAGAGTCAGCTCCATCTATGGCGCAGGATCCAATTTTGGCTGGAACATCTACGAAGGCAACTCAATCCATCGATCAGGCCGCAGCGCTGATGCAGTTGCCCCAGTATTTGAGTATCCACATTCAAACGGGAACTGCGCAATCATCGGAGGAGTAGTTGCACATGATCCTAGTTTTAGAGCCTTAAACGGGAAGTACCTATTCGTGGATTCCTGCGTGGGGGAAATCAAAGCTTTAAGTGTCGACACGCAAGGAAGTATCAGTTCCGTCTCTCTGGACACCAATATTGTTCAACCGACCACATTTGGAACCGACGCCAGCGGCACTCTTCTAGTTGTATCTCAGCAAGGGACCATCTACAGGATCGCTCCTAAGTAGCACCAATTCCCTTATCCATTTGCGCGCAATTACTTGCGGGGCAATCTTGCTGCTCCAGGGTCTTTCATAATGCGGCCAGCGATCTTGCGTGTCACTACTCCTGGCGCAACCGAGGAGAAGCTTGCTGTCATCTTGTTGATGATTCCAGGGATGATTACTGCACGTCGATGATCGAATGCCTTTAGCGCTGCTGAGACAACTGCCTCAGGCTGCTGCCACATAAAACCTGGGACCTTCTCGGCCTCCATCCCTGCGCGCTCCTGAAACTCGGTTCTTGTGAATCCAGGGTTCACAGCCATGACCCGCACACCTCTAGCGCGTACCTCTTCGTGAACAGCCTGAGTAAAGGAGGATACGAAAGCCTTTGTAGCGGAGTATGTGGCGTTACCGGGAGCGGGCTGGAACGCCGCAACGGATGAGACGTTGATGATCCCACCAGAGCCTCTTGCAACCATGCGATCAAGCGCTGCGTGCGTCAAGCGGACCAACGCGCTGATATTCAAATCAACCATACGAATCTCTTTATCGATCGAGATCTCGTGGAAGCGCCCGGCGGTACCGAATCCAGCGTTGTTGACGAGCAGGTCGATCGGTGCATCCTCGCGCTTAAGGCGAGCCTCAACGAGCTTCAAGCCTTCATCTGAAGTTAAGTCTGCGGGTAGCACCTCTACCGATGTCGAGTGCTTGGTCTTCAACATCTCGCCAAGCTCCTCAAGACGAGCAGCGTCTCGAGCGACAACAACTAGGTCATAGCCACGATCAGCTAGTCCCTCCGCAAACGCGCGTCCGATGCCTGCTGAGGCTCCAGTGATCAGTGCGACGGGTCGAGACTTAGCCATACTTGCTCTCCTTGTTGCTTTAGTAAAATAATTATTTAGCGAAATGTATATGTAGCGAAATCTTGGTCTAGATATAAAGCTTTAGAGCCCGAGTTCGCGAGCAACTGCCTCAGTAGTTGCAGCAACCGGCTCGCTCATCGCGACCTGTTTGATAGCGCGTTCTGGGTCTTTGAGCCCGTGCCCTGTAACTGTGCAGACCACCGACTCTCCGCGTGTAACGAGTCCTTCTTCAACAGCCTTTAATAGCCCTGCTACGGAGGCAGCGCTTGCAGGCTCTACGAATACTCCCTCGGTCTCGGCCAAGAGTCGGTAGGCGCTGAGAATCTCGTCGTCGGTGACCATTCCGATGTGCCCACCTGATTCGTCTCTTGCTCCGATCGCTCCATCCCAGGATGCTGGAGCACCGATCCGAATAGCGGTCGCGATCGTCTCTGGGTTACTAATCGGGTGACCCAGCACTAGTGGAGCAGACCCTGCTGCTTGCCACCCAAGCATGCGCGGGAGTCGCTGCGATCGCCCGAGGTCTGAATACTCCTTGTAGCCCATCCAATAGGCAGTGATGTTCCCTGCATTACCTACAGGGATGCAGTGAACGTCTGGAGCATCGCCGAGCGCATCCACAATCTCAAACGCTGCAGTCTTCTGGCCTTGAATCCTGTATGGGTTCACGGAGTTAACAACTGTTACGCGGCCGGTCTCCCCAAGTGCACGCACGATGTTGAGTGCGTCGTCGAAGTTGCCCTCTACAGCGACAACCTTGGCACCGTGAATAAGTGCCTGTGCCAGTTTTCCGAGCGCAATATTCCCTGCAGGGATTACCACCCCGCATGTGAGCCCTGCACGCGCTGAGTACGCGGCGGCAGATGCCGATGTGTTCCCCGTTGAGGCGCAGATCACAGCAGAGGCACCATCCTCTACAGCCTTCGTGATCGCCATGGTCATACCGCGGTCCTTGAATGAACCAGTTGGGTTGGCGCCCTCGATCTTGAGTCTTATCTCGAGCCCGAGTCTCTCGGAGAGGCGAGTCGCTGGGAGTAGAGGCGTATTTCCCTCATTCAGAGTTACTACTGGCGTGGAGGCCGTTACAGGCAGGTGATCACGGTACGCCTCAATGATCCCTGGCCATGCTGCTGAGGCGATCGGGGTATTACTCATTCGCCGCTCCCTAGAACACGCAGTACCGATCCAACTCTATGCACTGCATCGGTCTCACGAAGCTCCGCAACAGTCGAGCGCAGATCAGACTCACGAGCAGCATGGGTGACAAAAATAAGGCGAGCATCCTCGCCGATGCCACGCTGCTGCATTGACTCAATGCTCACCTCGTGACGACCGAATACGTCAGCAACCACAGCGAGGACACCTGGGCGGTCGGCGGCTTCGAGCTCAAGGTAATACTGCGACACAACCCCATCCATTGGGAGCATCTCGCGCCTCACCAACTTACCGATCGTGGCACCACGCCCTCCGCTCGCAAGATTCTTAGCGGCATCGATTACGTCTCCGAGAACCGCTGAAGCGGTTGGGAATCCTCCAGCACCGCGACCGTAGAGCATTACCTCTCCAGTGGCTTCGCCCTCTATAAATACAGCGTTAAATGCTTCGCGTACTGAGGCAAGCGGGTGCTGCACTGGGACCATAGCGGGGTGCACGCGTGCCCCGACCTTGCCGTCGCGCTCCTCTGCAACAGCAAGCAACTTCACTACGTAACCAAGCTCACGTGCTGCCTCAATATCAGCAGCTGTGATTGAGGTGATCCCCTCGCGGTATACGTCAGAGTCAGTTACCTCAGCACCGAATGCGATTGAGGCAATGATTGCGGCCTTCGCGGCTGCGTCGTGCGCCTCAACGTCAGCAGTCGGGTCTGCCTCGGCGAATCCAAGGGCCTGTGCCTCTGCGAGCGCATCGGCGAAAGACTGCCCTGCCTCGGTCATGCGGGTAAGTATGTAGTTTGTAGTCCCGTTGACGATCCCGGTAACACGCAGTATGCGATCACCGGCGAGGCTCTCACGAAGCGGACGCATCAACGGGATACCGCCGCAGACGGAGGCCTCAAATAGGAGGTCAACTCCGCCAGACTCCGCGGCGGCGAATAACTCTGCGCCTGCGGCTGCGAGTAGCGCCTTGTTTGCGGTCACCACTGGCTTGCCGGCAGCGAGAGCAGCCAGGATCAAAGTGCGGGCTGGTTCGATACCACCCATCACCTCAACAACAAGATCAACATCGCTCGCTGCAACGACCGCCGCTGGATCATCTGTCATTACTGCAGTGTTCGTTGGCAGACCACGGTCGATTGAGAGGTCACGCACTGCGATCTGGGTTATCTCGAGCCTCACCCCGGCGCGTGCTGCAATGGCATCGCCATTACTCGCGATCATCTGGGCGAGCGACGCCCCGACATTGCCGCAACCAAGAAGACCTACGCGAACTACTGATGAACTCATGATGGGCTTAGTCTCGCCGATGGAGTGCCCCCAAGGCGACCCGTTAGGGTTTTCTCTCCTAGTGCCCCAAATTCGGGGCTCCTTTGACTCCTCGACACACCCATAGCGAAGCGCTATTGATCGAGGCGAGTCAGGTCGTCGTTCGTCTCGCGCCTCACCACTAGGCGGGGCACGCCGCCGGAGATAAAGACAACTGCGGGGCGAGGAACTTTGTTGTAGTTAGAGGCCATTGAGTACCCATAAGCACCGGTTACTGGGGTCACTAAGAGGTCCCCAACCGCAACATTCGCCGGTAGGTAGGCATCCGGCACTACCAGATCACCTTGCTCGCAGTGCTTGCCAGCGACCCTGACCTGAAGCGGGCGCTCCGCATCGATCTGCGCTGCAAGGTATGCCTCATAACCCGCTCCGTATAGTGCTGGCCTCGGATTATCTGACATTCCACCGTCAACGGATACATAAGTAGCCACGCCTGGAATCTCTTTGACGGTCCCAACTCGATAGAGAGTGGCCCCAGCAGCGGCGACGATTGAGCGCCCAGGCTCCACCATCACTCTTGGGGCGTTAAGCCCTCGAGACTGCGAACCTGTCGTAATCGCATCTCGGAGAGTAGACGCATAGGCAGCGATATCGGTCGGAGGATCCTCGGCGAGGTATCTAACGCCAAGGCCTCCACCCATAACCGTCTCCTCCACTACCGCTCCAGTTGTTGCGGTAATAGCGGCAACCAGATCGAGCACTACCTCTACCGCTCGCGCATAAGACTCGAGTACCCAGATCTGAGATCCGATGTGGCAGTGAAGACCCGCAAACTCCAGAGACGGCGAGGCAACAACACGCTGGGACGCGGCTAATGCAACACCGCTGCTAACTGTGAATCCAAACTTAGATTCCTCTGTACCGGTCTCGATGAACTCATGCGTATGGGCCTCGACACCAGGTGTAACGCGCACAAGCACTCGCGGCACTACACCAAGCGCTGCGCTTAATCGCTCAAGCCGATCCAGCTCGTCGTTGGAGTCGGCAACGATGCGCCCGACTCCTGCGCTGAGAGCAGCGATGAGTTCTTCATCTGATTTGTTATTGCCATGGAGCACGATTCGCGTCGCTGGAAACCCTGCGCTCAAAGCGACGTGCATCTCGCCACCGGTAGCGCAGTCGAGGTGTAGACCCTCCTCCATTACAAGGCGAACCATCGCGGTGCAGAGGAACGATTTGCCTGCAAATGCAACGTTCTCAGCCCCAAAGGCATCTACGTATTCCCTACAGCGATCGCGCATTGCGTCTTCGTCATAGATAAAGAGTGGAGTTCCGAACTCGGCCGCTAGCGCCTCAAGATCGGCATCCAGTACCGCGGGTGAAGCAATGCTCTTATCGAATGGTGCTGAGCTCATCCGAGAGTTCCTTGCGTCTGTCCTTCGCCTAAAGTGCCCTCTGCCTCATCTTCGTCTTCATCGAGGCGCTCCATCACTGCCGGTGCACCTACTCCAAGTATCCCAAGGGCATCGGCCAATCCGATACGAGATGCCTCAGCAAGCCAAAGACGCGCCTGCGTAAGCGCGGCATCGTTGGTTATAACTCGACAGTCGCGATAGAAGCCGTGAACGCGCGATGCGAAGTCGCGAACCCAAGTAGCAACGCGATGAGGCGCACGCAACTCTGCACTTGTTGCTAGCACTCCTGGATACTCAGAGAGAGCACGCAGCAAGTCGAGCTCGCGCTCATGCAGAAGCACGGAGAGGTCTGCATCTTCGAGTGCAACCCTTGTAACCCCTTGCTCATCTGCTCGCCTGCCTATAGAGCAGACGCGCGCATGCGCGTACTGAACATAAAAGACTGGGTTCTCCATCGACTGCGAGGTAACTACATCGAGGTCGAATGTAAGTGCAGTATCAATACCTTGGAGCAGGAATGTGAGGCGCGCAACATCTGGGTCAACCTCATCAAGAATGTCTGAGAGGGTTACCACGTTGCCGGCGCGCTTTGAGAGGCGAACCAGCTCGCCGCCACGCTCGAGCTTCACTAATTGCCCAAGAATGATCTCAGGCTGAGGAGCCTCAGAAGTACCTATTCCTAAAGCCTCCATGCCGGCCTGCAGGCTCTTAACCTGCCCATGGTGGTCAGCGCCCCAAATATCAATGAGGTAGTCCCAACCGCGGCGTGACTTATCGAGGTGGTACGCGAGGTCATTGGCCAAATATGTCGTTGATCCATCGCGCTTTACCAAGACGCGATCGCGCTGGTCACCGAGCGCCTCGCTATTGAGCCATGTCGCGTCGTCCTTGACATAGGTATGCCCGGCAGACTCCAGCGTTGAGAGAACCTCGGCTACGTTGCCGCGCTCGTGGAGAAGTCGTTCGCTAAACCACGTATCAAAGTAGACACCAATGCGGGCAAGATCCTCGCGCAGCGACTTCACATTCTGCTCGTATCCCCACTCGCGCGCTGTTAGTTCATCTACATTGTCGCCGAGTTCAGCACGAAGTAGCGCTGCCATATCGATGAGGTACTCGCCGTGGTATCCATCTTCGGGCGGCTCTTCGTCGCGATAACGCGCAAGCAGAGAACGCGCAAAGGTATCGAGTTGATTCCCTGCATCATTTAGGTAGTACTCGCGATGCACGGTTGCGCCTTGAGAGGCGAGAACATTCGCAAGAGCATCACCGACAGCAACCCAACGTCCACCACCAGCATGGAGCGGACCAGTGGGGTTAGCGGATACAAACTCAAGATTGATGCGCTGGTTAGCGAGTGCCTCGCTTCGACCATATGCATTCTCTGAAGTGACAACATCTGTGAGCACATCATGGAGCCACGTTGGCCGGAGAAATATGTTCACAAACCCTGGGCCTGCAAACTCACATCGATCAAGGTGCGGAGTATTAGATGCCTCGAGAGCAGCAGCGATCTCAACGGCCAAATCGCGCGGAGCGCGCCCGACGATCTTGGCTAAACGCAGCGCCACGTTGGTCTGAAAATCCCCATGCTCACGCCTAGCGGTGGGCTCGGGTGTTAGGTCCCCAGCGGGCGCGGGGAGGCCGCAAGCCCCAAGAGATGACAGAATTGCTGTAGTTAAGGACTCAATAATCAAAGCGTTATGGGCCATAAAACCCACGGCCGAGGCGGGATTGAGGGGCTGGAGGGCTCTTAAGCATCGCACACTCGGCCACTCCAACCCCCTCCATAACAATTTTGGGGGTGACTACCACGCTGCGTGGCGGATAGAGTCACGGAGCGGAGCAAGATCTCGTCATAGATATTTCTGCAGAGTCCGGCTCGGGTGGGAGCAAACTTGAAGGGTTTGAGGTTAAGACGTGGGGCGACAGGGTGGACTAGGGCGACCATTGGGAGAAGTGCTGCGCGCGCACGCAGGATCGCAGACTCCCCCACACATGGGTGGCTCAACTAATGAACGACGCCACGTGAATAGCGAGTTCGGGGCGCGCCTCGTCGCAGACCTAGCGAGCAACGAATCCGGACTCGCTGTTGTCTACGAAGCACTTGATGGACTCGTAGAGCAATTCTCCCTCTCCGACGCGGCGATGGTGCTTGAGGAGCCTGGCTTCGGGCGACAAGTATTTCGCTCCGGGCGTCGACGCATAGATGGTGGCGACCTTGCACTGCTTGATGCTGAGCCTGGCCTCTACACCGACCCGCCGCTCGATGATCCATCTGTAGACCCGACGCTGCTCACGAGTCTCTGCACAGTTGCACTAAGGCTCGACCTACTGCGCCACGACTCTTGGCACGACTCACTGACTGGCCTCTACGACCGGCGCTCATTCCAGAGGCTTCTTGAGATGGCAGTAGCGCGAAGCGAGCGTTATAGGTGGCCATTTACTCTCGTGATTCTTGACCTTGATTATCTAAAATCGATCAATGACAATCAAGGGCACCGCTCGGGAGATGCTGCATTGATAGGGATTGCAGATCGCTTAAGAATCGCTCTTCGCCATGGAGACAACGCAGCGCGCATCGGTGGCGACGAATTCGCGCTGATCATGCCTGACACGAAACTCTCTGATGTTGGACCGCTTCTCGAGCGAGTTGCACAGACAAACATCGATGGAGACCGCTGCCCAGGTTTCTCTTATGGCGCGGCCGAGAGCCCAGCCGAGGGTGAGACCTCAGAGTCACTATTCGCAGTAGCGGACGAGCGCCTTCGTGCAGCTAAGGGGGCTAGGCCATGAACCCGAACCCGAGCATCAATGAGCTAGAGGTAAACCTGCGCAGGCTCCCTGGCGTGATGTCAGTTGCGTTCGATGATCGAAATGGCGTCCTACATATACAGCTCCACATTGGGGGTGGCGTCTCAGACCCCACGCTCACAGATCGAGCGACTCGACTAGCGCTGCAGTTCGCTGAAGGGTCAGTCGCAATCGAAGTAAACCACTGGCAGGGCTCCCGAAGAGTCTCTCAAGAGCAGAGTGGCACCATCTCCAACAAGTTCGGTGGCGGGCATATTGGTGATGCACCAGACCCAAGGGATGCTGTCAACGAAGCCCCGACAATTCGTGAGACCGCTACCGATGCCAGCGAGCGCCAGACCAGTCGCTCAGGTGTATCAGATACCTCTGATGAATCGAAGAAACGCCGTAGGTCGGATTCTTTCTCTATAGATGCTGATGCTCCCCTCGGCGGAGATCGATCTACCCCCAACCCCGCAGAGCGCAAACGTGCCACGGAGAGCTCAGCGGCTACTTCTGTTTGGGGCATTACTCCCGAGGCCGCAGAGACAACCGACTTCGGCACGCGCTCAGGTCCAGACTCGCGAGCAGAGACGCGCATCGAGCCCGATACGCATGCGTTCCTCATCCCCGAGACTGAGCTACTCGACGCTCACTCGTCCGAGGTTTTTTACGGAGACACATCTCCAGGTGCGAACGAGGACGAAGACGAACTAGGCGATTACGAGACGGATACCTACGAGACAGAGAACTACGAGACAGAGAACTACGAGACAGCCGAGGCAGTCGAGACAGTCGACGTAGAGAACGGTTACCGCGAGGCGTCTGAGGATGCGCAAGACGATGACTCCGACGAGGAGCCCGAGACCAATTCTGACCCTGAGCTAGTAAGTGTCATTGATGTCACCCAGATGGAGAAGGCAGAGTCGCTCGAGCGCGCGCCGCGTACGCGTCTCCTAGCGGTGCTTACTTTCCCTGATACCGACGAGCTAGAGGTGCACCTCAGCTACAAGGGTCGGCGCGGCATCGGGCGTGCTCCAGCGAGTCGAGGTGTGCTCGGCGCATCAGAGGCAGCAATCGAGGCTCTGCGCACTTGGGCACCAGATATTGAGTACGAAGCAGTCTGGGCGCGGCCAATGGAGAACGGCGATGGGCGCAAGCAATACCTAGTCGCAACCGAGCTCAACGACCCGGCCAACAAGACTCTCCATGGGCTCGCTACCGGCGCTAGCCCAATTGAGGCAGCAGCACGATCCACGCTGCACGCGCTCAACCGCACAATCGCTCCTGCTTTAGCGCTCATTCCAGAACTTCCCTAGGGCTTAGCCCTCGGGTGAAGCGCGGCCCGGACCCGCGACGCCGGCCCTTGCAGGGCATAGGGTTGCCGAGCGCTGTAACGTCAGCAACCTTGAGCACCCCCCCCTAATTCTTTGCCGCTAACTATTCGCCCCTAACTACTCGCCCCTAAATGATGGAGATACTTGTGTCAGATAACACCGCTAATAACTCGGCCGAGTCGAACGTCTTGGACGAACTCTTCTCGCTAAAGGGAAAATCAGCCCTAGTTACGGGTGGCACGAGCGGCATCGGGCGCATGATCGCCGAGGGATTCGTGCGCGCAGGTGCACGTGTCTATGTAGCGAGCCGCAAGGCCGATGCAGTTGCATCGACAATTGCAGAGCTCTCCGAGTTTGGATTCTGCGATGGCACTCCAGCCAACCTCGCAACCGAAGACGGTTGCCGTGAGCTTGCGGATTGGATAGCGGAGCGCGAGCCGCAGCTCGACATTCTCGTCAACAACGCTGGCGCAACATGGGGAGCGCCACTCGCCGATCACGACGACAAGGCATGGGACCGTGTCCTGGACCTAAACGTCAAGGGCGTGTTCCACCTGGTGCGTTTCTGCCGACCGCTCCTCGATGCAGCATCGAAGCCTGGTGACCCGTCACGTGTGATCAACATTGGATCCATCGACGGTATCCATGTTCCAATCATGGAGACCTTCGCCTACGCTGCAAGCAAGGCCGCTGTCCACCAGATGACGCGTCACCTCGCCGGGCACCTTGGCCCCAACATCACTGTCAACGCAATCGCCCCAGGGCCGTTCCAATCCAAGATGATGGCGGCAACGTTGAACTCCTTCGGGGACTCAATCGCTGCTGGCACAACCCTTAAGCGAATCGGTCGTGACGAAGACATGGCGGGCACCGCAATCTTCCTCTCATCACGCGCCGGCTCCTACATCACAGGGACCATCCTCGCGGTTGACGGCGGAATGGCGACCACTAAGTAGTTGCTGGGTAACGGGCTCGCCTAACTACTCTGCACTCATGTCTCCAGACTCAACTTCTCACCACCCCGCGAGGGAGAACGATGGAGTCGTGCTATTTGGTGAACCGCAGATTGGTGCCGATGGCGATGCGTGGATCTATCTAGCTACGCAGATCACAATCACCGTTGATGGGGATCCGCTCACAGCAGCGCAGGCTGTTAAGCGCCTCGGTGCGCCACTTCATTTAGTAACCGCATGGAACCCAGGTGGCGAGCGGCCAACAGATTTGGTGAACTCTCAAAACAATCTGCTCCTGCAGGAGACGCTTATGGAGTACACGAATCAAATTTGGATCGCTGTTGGGCGTGACGCTGACTCACCTCACCAAGAGCAGGGTTTCGCATTCGCAGGCGTTGATCGAGCAACGGCGATTGCGATCGGCGAGGAGTACCGCCAAGTCGCAATCTTCGAACTCACAGAGACCCAGCAGATCGTTCTCTCCTGTGACAACACCTGGTCAGTCGCGAGACCGATCTCTTAGAGGGTTAGTTGCTCGGTGTCTTCGGGCGGATTGGATCCATCAAGTTCGGGCTCTATCTTGATGGTCTTGAGTGCGAGTGCGTTGATAATTTTTGCGCACCCCAATGCCTTGCCATCGGTGAAGGCGGTAAACGGGTCATAAGGCGTTGCGACGCAGAGGCGCCCGGCGATAATCGCTCTTCGCCACTCAGGGTCCGAGGTTGCTGCGTCGAGAGTGCCCGCTGTAATCACCACTGCCCGCCCGCCAGCATCGAGCGCGCTACTCACAAAAGCGCGGTCAACGTTCGAGCGTGCCAGCGAAATCAGAGTCGTCCCAGACTCTGCGGCTCTCGAGCCTTCAATCTCAGCAACTGCTCCCCACTCTGCACGCGAGTCAGCGTTGTTAGCAGAGCTCTCATCGCCGTCCATAGCAATCAGACTCAACTCAGCTGAGAGCAGCGTTGCCTCACCGACAACATGGAGCATCGGAGGCGCTCCACTCGCCAACTCGTCTCGCAGTCGGGATGGATAGGCACCATCGAAGGTTGTGAGCACCTCGATACCACTCTGCTCTAAACGCTGAAGCATTAGCCCCACCGATGAGCCGCGCTCAAGTAACGCAACTACACGCGTCCCGTCGAGCGACCCTCCGATCAAAGACTCAACCTCGTCCGCTGCCAGCCCAACCAATATCGACGGGTCCGGACAAACCACAAGCAATCCCCAGAACTCCCCTGCTGAGAGTGCCGGGTAACGCTCATCTGCATCAATAACACGCGTCGCGAGCGCTAATGCTGCAAGCGATGCAGCGTTGGCTCGACCGGGAGCGTTAGAGAGATCGCCCTTCCCGGAGCGGTTGCCTTCGTTCATCAGCCTGGCGTTGTTACCGCTAATACGACTGGATGAACCGCGCCCGAACCGGCCTCGAGGAGAGCCTCGCCAACAACGGTCATGGTCCAGCGCGAGTCAACGAGGTCGTCAATCAAGATCACAGACCCAGAAGGTACCTCCCCTGCGACCTCGAATGATGTTGCGATATTGGAGTGCTGCTGAGCACTATTCGCACGAGTGCTCTGAGGTACCGCTTCGCGAACCTTAGCTATCGACGCAACGTAGGGAATCCCAAGACCATCGGCCAAACGCTGCGCTAGTGAGAGCACGAGAGTTGGAGCACGCAGTGATGGGATATCTGTAACCCACTCTGGCTTGGGGCTTAGGCGAGCGGCCTTTACCGTCTCCACAAGAGACGCGACCAGCGCATCGGAGAACTCGCCGGCCTCCTTGCCATCTCTTGTCTCTGAACCCCAGCCACCGTCGTTCCAGACACCTAGTGCTCGGCCCTGTTCGACACGACGGTTCTCAGGGATCTTTGAGCCTCCGGAATACTGCTTGCGAGGCTCAAAAGTAAGCGGACGACCCCTCAAGAAATCGCGCGCACGCCCAACAGTTCCCCTATCAGCATCAACTGAATACGGACGCTCAACACAGCGCGTGCAGCGCCCACATGGTTGCGACTCGGGATCATCTAGTAGTCCTCTAAGTATCTGCATAAGACAGA
>JBAWWI010000032.1:0-20358 GCA_037146835.1 Actinomycetes bacterium
GAGCAGCAGCAGCGGCCTGCACCTCTCCAAGAAGCGGCCCACGACCCCCGACAAGTAACCGCGCTCCACGAATATCTGCATCCTTGAATGCGCTCAGAAGAGTACCGACTCCTTTGTATGCAGCGAGCTGGCCGAGGTATCCGAAGACCGGCGCACCGACATCTCGAACTGGGCGCGACTCCGCAGGGCTCTCCACGGGGTTATAGAGAATACGTAAACGCCCAGATGCCCACTCAAGACGCTCGTGCTCTGCTGCAACTGCCTTTGAAACTCCCAGCACTACGTCGGGAGCGTTCCCTCGAATCTGGCGCTCGCGTACCGCTGTAATCGCAGCGCAGCCCCTGCAAGAAGTGGTGCAGGCTGTGCCGTCTCGCTGCACCATTGATGTGCGTTGACATAGCAACCAGTAATCATGGAGCGTATGCACGTGGGGAATCTGCATCTTCCCTGGTCGAGTCAGAGCAACCGCCGACATACCTTGAACCGTGTGGGAGTGGACAACATCCGGTGCGAAATTACTTATCGCCTTCTCGAGAATCGATGCCGTGTCAGGGTTCCAAACATCCCTGAGGTGCATCAATGCCCGTTTTGAGGCGGGTTGGCTGGCAAATTCCTGCAATGGATAAGGCTTGGACGGTACCTGCGCTATTACACGCTCCCCCGGAGAACCATATGTAACTACCCCGACCTCATGACCAGCATCAACGAGGCGTTCGGCTAGTTGGGCAGCATGGAGTTCGGCTCCGCCAAGAACTGCAGGCGGCCAGAGACTTGAGAGCAGTAATACACGCACGACGTTGCGTAGGCTACAACCCAGTCGCGAGGCGCGCGACCGAGAACGAACACAGGCAGGGTCTCATCCGTACTGCAATTGTCCAAGATCATTTAGTCCAGATAGGTGGAGCGGAGCGCGTACTTCTTGCCATGGCGCGATCACTCCCCCAGAGCGACGTCTACACCTCTTTCTACGAGCCAAGCGCTACGTACCCGGAGATGGAGAGGCTCAACATCAATACGATGCCGATCAATCGGATCAGTGCGCTCAGATCGCATCACAGGCTCGCCTTCCCACTTCTTGCACCGTCGTTTAGCGCTACGAAAATTGATGCAGATGTCACCGTCTGCGCCACAGCCGGTTGGTCACATGGTGTGCGCACCTCCGGGGCGAAAATTGCCTACTGGTATGCCCCTGCTCGCTGGTTGTACCAACTCGACAAATACGCAGGCCCTCGCAGATCTGTGCGCGCTGCGGCCAGGGCCATGGCGCCACTCCTTGGCCCTTGGGACCGCCATGCTGTGGCCTCCGTTGATAGACACATCGCTCTATCAAGCGTTATACAGAACAGGATCAGAGATTTATACAGAGTCGAGGTTGATCTACTTGCACCGCCATCGACGTTTAGAGCCGATGGCCCTATCGATGATTCGTTAGGGATTAATCCAGGATTTATTCTCTGTGTAGCGCGCTTGCTTCCTTATAAAAATGTTGATGTTGTGATTGAGGCGATAAAGCACACGCCACATCTCCAACTGGTGATCGTTGGTCGCGGACCAGAGTCCGAGCGCCTCAAGTCATTAGCCCCAAAGGGCACCGTGTTCCTAGAGGGCGTTACTGACGCTCAACTCAGATGCCTCTATCGAGACTGCTGCGCATTAGTCGCCGCAGCTCACGAAGATTTTGGGCTCACGCCACTTGAAGCTGCAGCGTTTGGGAGACCCAGTGCGGTACTCGCGTCCGGCGGGTTTCTAGATACCGTGATCGATGGCGAGACCGGAGTTACTTTCGATTCTGCTACCCCAGCGGCAGTATCAGAGGCAATTAACAGGGTCACGAGTGAGACATGGAGCGAACCCGCCCTAGTCGCCAGAGCGGATACCTTCTCCGAAGAAGTATTTGCGACGCGCCTCAACGAAATTGTTGCAACAACTGCACGTGAGCGAAGAACTGCGTAGAGCTCTGGTGACCTATCGGCGCGCCGAGGCAGAGAGCGCGTCGCTGTAAGACTCAACAAGAGACTCGGCCACCATTGCCACAGTAGGAATCCAACTCGGGATCACTGGAGCGTGGTGAGTCGTCGCGGATCGCGCTGCCCCAAGAATTGCATCATGCCAACCCTGCGAGTCATCAGGGGCTAAATGCACGGCCCCACCATTCGCTACCTCAACAAGAGCTGGGTCCGTAGATGCGATCACTTGGGTACCCACGGCCATGGCCTCAACTATCGGCAGGCCATAACCCTCTTCGCGAGATGGGTACAGGAGTGCCGTGGCATGCTCGTACATCCACCTCAAAGATGCATCGCTCGCGCCGACCACGCGACGAGCTGAGCCTTGGCGTATCAAGGAGTCAATTGCTCGAAGCGTCTCTTCGCTCTTCCAGCCACCGCTACCGACTACCACTAGGAGCATTCCTGTCTTCTTAAAGACGCTGGGCCAGACCTTGATAAGCGCATTGAGGTTCTTCCTAGGCGAGAGGTCCCCCACAGCAAGGCAAAATTTGGTGTGTACTAAATCGTCAACAGCCTCCGCTGGAGCGGCGAAGAGTTCGCCCCCAAATGGAAGGCCAACTCTTCTCGACTTAGAGCCCCATTTCGGGTTGTAGGAAGCAAAAGAGGCAACTACCGCCTGCGTATGCGTCACAATCACGTGCGCTCGCTCGATGGAGTCAATATATTGCCGCGGAAGTAATAGGCGTTTCGCTAGACGGAATTGCCTCGCATCATGCAGAAGGGTTAGGTCGTGGACTGTAAGCACGCCAGCCAAACGAGACACTGGGAGAACGTGCTTGCTTGCGTGGATGAGCTCAGCTCCTCTCTTCGCAAACTCGCCACCAAGTCGCCATCGGACCCAAGCCGCCTGCGATATCTGGCCGCTATGAGGTATCGAGATCACATCAGAAACGTTGCTTGGGAGCCCAGGGTCTCCATTTTGCAGGGCAACCTCCGGCAGGGCAAGCACGAGCTCAATGTCGGTTCGAGTCCCCATAAGAGAGATCAACTGCCGACCGACACGCGCTATACCGTCATGTCTATTAAATGTCTCGGCCACTAATCCAACGCGAAGCGTCAAGGCGTAACTCTCTGCCAGTCGCGAACGGGTCCTGCAGATTCCTCGGTAGTTATCTCAGCTCTGCTTCTTGATTCCGTAACACCCACGGGCGTCAGCTCGCTCTCGCTGACTCCTCTCATTCGAGGCGCCATCGTTGAGACAACCGCGAGCATGAGCCAGAAGAGGGCATCCATTGGGATCATCTCAAAATATGACGCAACAAAACATGCCCCCATGATCCCAAGAACTTGAGCAGACCACCCCGTAGCAAAATGCTTATCTTCTTCCTCTACGCGCTTCTCTACATATCTGCCAGTCAGAAAAGCAGAGACAAGAAGCGATACGAAGAGCCAGAGACCAGCAACTCCGATCTCCAGACCCACTTTCAGATAAGCATTATCCGCCTGGAAGGTATTGACACCTAAGGCTGTTGGCGCCGCAGTTAATGCGACCTTCGCTGCTGCTGCTCCAGTGGTTCCTATCCCATCGCCTATCGGATTGCTCCAGACCGCTCCGCCGCGATCGGCCCAGGAGGTTGTTCGAACATTGAGGCTGTTGGACTGCAGAGCGGCGCTTGTGAACGAACTCCCGCCGGGCATAAAGAGGAGCGCCGCGAACGCAAGCGGAATAAACGCAACGAGGATTTTGTAGCGGTGGAACGCAAGGTAGAGAAGCCCGATTCCTAGCCCTAGCCAAGCACCACGGACATAAGCAAACACGATTGCCACCCCGATGAGGGGAAGAGAGAAAAGAAATATTCGATTACGGAGGCGCTTCGGATCTGCAATTGCGCGTGGAAGCGCTATGAGAACAGTGAGCATGAGGTAGAACGCGAACGGAAACGGCTGGTTAAACGTGGAGAATGATCGCAAGCGCCAGCCGCTCGCGAACCTAATCACCTCGTTGTAGGGGTATCCCCATGCAGCGAGCTGAGCATGCCCAACAACCTGCTGATAAATACCGTAGATGGATGTAATTATGGCAACGCCGATAAAAATATTTATCAGGCGGTCTCGATCATCTCGATCAAGGGGGCACCTCCATACCGCAACAGCGATCAAGATGTTGAAGTACGAAATTCTCAAACCAACGAGAGCTGTTCCCATCCCGACCATCGGGACTGTGATGACTGCAATTGCAAACAGAACTGCGACTGCAGGGACCCAACCCGGAACGCGTCGGCCGCGGGCACCGCGTGCATCAGCTGGGCAGAGGAATGTTGCGATTAGGAGGCCTAATACGAAAGCCTCTTTCCACCCTTCAGCCCATACAGGGATGGGAACGACGTAGTGGAGCCCGTCAAAGGGGATCAAAGCAGCAAAAATCAGGATCCCTGTCTGTGGACGCTTCACAACTGTTAGCCCTAGCGGGATCAATACGGCCAAGAAAATTAGGTAAGGCCATAGCCCTGTAATGACACCGAGGGAAGCAGCCACTGCCCCTACGGCTAGCGCCAAGGAAGTAGGCAGGTCGAGGCTCGCGAGACTAAAACCGCGAAGCCGGGGGGTTTGAAGCAGACCAACCATGAGTCCTGATACTACCCGTGGTACGGAAGCACTTGAACGGCGCGTATCATGTCGCCATATGGATCTTGCAGCACATTTTCGAATAATCGCCAGAGCATGGAAGCAAATTCTTATCGCAGGGGTATTGGTTGCGGTAGCGATGTTCTTCTGGTCAAACAGGGCAGAGAGAGTCTACGAAGCAACTGCGCTCCTAGCAGTCACACCGAGCGATACCGGGCTTGGGATTAACGCGGATCAAGCAACCTTCTTAGCGAAGAGTTATGCCCTATACGCAGAGACACCGCGTGTCACCGCAGAGGCGGCAAAATCTTCAGGGCTCAACATCACAGCCAACGATGCCGCTTCGCTGATCTCCGCATCTGCTGTTGGGGACCTTGGATTCTTAGAGGTATACGCAAAAGGTCCATCCGTCTCCGATGCAGAGCAGCTTGCCAGCGCGGCGACCGTAGCGCTCATAGACGCAGTTCGAGCACAGCAGGCAGCATCTCTTGCCCAAGACATTGCGCCAATTCAGGCACAGCGCGTGATCCTGCAGAAGCAACTAAGCGCGCTCCCCGCACTCGACCCACAGGCAGCAAGTATCCAAGCGAATATCGATGCTCTCAACCAAGTAGAGGCGGAGCGTCGAGCCCAGCCGGCAAACCGCGTCAATGTTGCAGCGGGTGCCCATGCTCACTCAACGCCAATCTCTCCGCACCCGACGCGCTCAGCCGTAGTTGCGTTTCTACTTACGTGCATCCTCGTAGGCGAACTGATTGTGGCTAGTAGAGCCATCGGAGATCGCATTAGCCGCACCGGCGACGACGACGCAGATGTTGCGCGAATCACGGGACTCCCAGTACTTGGGCGCATACCTAAGGGTGAAGGCTTTGAGACCGTTGAGGCATTCAGGGTCTTGCGCACCAACCTCATGGTCTTAGAGGCCGCAGGCAGGCCGCGCACGGTAGCGGTGGTGAGCAATACGCAAGATGCAGGCAAGTCGTTTGTCTCTATCAATCTTGCCCAGTCAGCATCTGCGCTTGACGACAAGGTCGTACTAATCGATGCCGACCTTCGCCGCCCGACAATCCACGAACGACTCAACGTGCCTCGCACCCCTGGACTCACGTCAGTATTGCTCGGTAGCGACCTCTCAGAGGCGCTGCGCAAGGTAGCTGAGAGCCCGTTCCTTAGGGTCCTCTCTAGCGGACCCCCAGTAGAGGACCCCTCCGCCATTCTCGGTGCGCGCGCATTTCGCGTAGTGCTCGACACGCTTCGCGCCGTGCGCCTTGTAGTTGTTGACACTCCACCTTCAGGGCTCTTCTCAGATGCGCTAGCGGTCGCGTCTCAGTGCGACGCCACGATTTTCGTGCTTGACCTTAAGAACAGCAAGCAGCAGCAAGTCCGTCAGGCATTAGAGGAGCTTCAGAGAGCCGGCGCAAACGTTGTTGGGGTCGTAGTGAACCGCACCGAGGTTGTTAACCGATCCGCTTACTACGAGGCATAGACCAAGCCACAAGAGTTGCGCTGCGACCGCGAGATAGCACTCTTTAATTGCTCTCGTTAATAGCACTCGCTCTCAGTGAGAGCAGTCTCTAACTCTGTCCTCGGTCTAACTGCGGCCTGGGTCTAACTGTGATGGATCAATCTCAGTGGGTTGATCTGCCATGTGGGCCTCACGCGCTAATGCTCTGAGGCCTCCGGGCCCATCGATCTGCAAGAAATGAAGTACCAAGAAGAACCCAAGCCCGGCAATCGATACTGCTAACCACCACGGCATAAATCTCTCGCTAGCGAACCAGATCCCGATCATTACGAGCGCTGCAAAGACTGTCTTTGCCGTAGCCATAATCGGGAGCGGGCGGACCCCATTCACGCGCAGAGCGCCGATGCCCAATGCAATGCACACAACTATCTCCGTCACGATCGTCGCCCAACCGGATCCGTTAAACGAAAAACGCGGAATCAAAACGAGGTTTAAACCCACGTTCATACCGACGCCGATCAGCATGACAAGCGGATAGAGAAGCCTCTTGCCAACAGCAATAAGAATGATCAACCAGAGGAGCGTAAAGAAATGCACCGTCTGCCCTATGACAAGCAGGCGCGCTGCATATGTAGATGAGGAGTATCGAGCGGTGTAGAGGAGCGGTACGAGGTGGTCTGCCACCAAGAAGAAGCCAACCCCTGCCCCCACGGCAGCAACGATTAGCAGCAGATATGCCTGTCGAACAGTCTTGTGGAACGCTCCAAGATTCTCCTTTGCCCAATGCCCAATTAGCAATGCAGATGCCGGAGCAATTACTGCACCGGGCACAGCTCCTAGGAGATCTGAGAACTTGTAGGCGACGCTGTAGGACCCAACTGCTCGGAAGGTGCCGAGAACCGAGAGCATGACGATATCGATGCGAAAGTAAACGGTATCGAGCGCAGAACCAAGCGCGAGCGGTGCGGCCTCTCGTAGCCAGAGTCCCCACCGGTGAAGATCTACCCTCACGCCTAGGGTTGCAACATTGCGGCTAGCGAAGAGCAACAGCACTACGAATACAAGGCTATTAAGCACGGTTGCAGATGCAAAGGCAATTGGCGACGAGACCCCACCAAAAACGATCGCCACAGTTAACGCCAGCTGCACGGCCTGCCCAGCAAATAGCGCGATTGCAACGCTTCTCATCCAGAGGCGAGCAGTAAATAGAAGCCCGATCCCCCACCCAGCGGAGAGGATCACGAGATTTAGTCCAGCGACGGCGGTCACTACAACCACATTGGAGGGGTAAGACCCAATGGTTACCCATGCCATTGCAATTGCATATGCGAACAGCCCGATAGCCGTGCGGAGCCCGATATAGGCGCCGACTATCTCGCCCACCTTCTCCTCTGCCTCGATAACTTCCGCGAGCACAATTCGCCCTAAGCGAAAGTCAGAGATCAGCCCTACGATCCCGAGGAGCCCTAATACAAAAGAAAGTTGCCCCCACGCGCGCTCAGTTAGGTGCTGGACAATGAGAACCGTTCCAAACCACCCAAGAACCGCTACGCCGTATCTGCCTGCAATTGATGAGCTTGCGCCGTTAAGCAAGGTCCGAGCTGCTCGGGGCTGCTTCGCCGGTGTTGATGCTGCGATCTTGCCCTCCCTTGAGCTCCGTCAGCTTTCAGACTGAATCCTAAATACCTCGACAGCCTAAGAGGGAGTGCGCACCTTCGCGCTGATTGATTGCATAAACACATATTGTGTGCGAACCCGAATCGGTTGGCACATCGATACTGAATCCATGATCCTTCCCGTATGCGGGGAAGATCGGGGCCAGGTCAGGGCGACTTAATCCGGCAAGGTCAACTGAGGCCACCCCGTCTACATAAACATGAATCGTTAGCGCCGACGCGGTATCAGGATCGATCGCCCATCCATCCACGCTGACTCCAGTGGACGTGCGCCCAATTGAGTCCAGAGATCCAATCGGCGAGTGGCCAATGTTTACTACTCGACAACCCAACAGGGTCTGCGCTCCAGGACCGGAGTTGATTCCCCAAGCGCAGATTCGCGTTGCTCCCTCTGAAGGGGTCTCAACTACCTGATCAAATCCGTGGTTGTTTCCGTATGCCGGGAAGACGCTGCCGACATCCTGGCGTCGAGCATCAGCAGTCGTTGCTACTCCGTCAGAATCAACATATATGTGAACGAGAATCGGATCGACACTCTCAGGGTCAATCGCCCATCCACCAACACGCACCCCACCCGGCACACGAACGACTGTGTCGAGAGACCCAATTGGCGCCGTGTTTATAAACACATTGCGGCACCCGAGCGGGGTCGTTACACCTCGCCCAGAAGGGTTTAATGCATACATGCAGAAACTGTGCAGCCCTGGAGGCGCGGTGAAAGCAGCAGCGAAGCCATGAGCATCTCCATATGACGGGAAGATTGATCCCAAATCTGCACGCCTCTGATCCGAGTCTGTTGCACCAAGGAACGTAGTTCCGTCCATCCAAATGTGGACTGCAGGAGATGCGGTTGAGTCTCCGTCGATGCTCCAGCCGGTGACGTTAAGTCCACCGACCCCACTTGTGGCAGTCTCGACAAACCCAAAGGGCGACGAGGTGACCCACACGTCTCTGCATGAAAGCATTGTGTTGGTTCCGTCTCCGACACCAAGTGCTAGGGCGCAGACGTTGTGCACTCCATCAGGAATCGCAACCGTTATATCAAAACCATGGTTCGCACCGTATGCAGGGAAGGTCTTCGCTAAAGGAAGGCGAGCGTCATCTGCCGTAACTCTCCCTAAGAGTTGGAAACCCTCCATCCAGATCAACACATCGATTGAACCGGCACGGTCAGGATCGATTGTCCAACCCTGTATCTGAATCCCTGAAGGGGTAACCGAGAGGCTCTCTACCCACCCAATCGGGTTGCTCCCTGCAATTCTCTCCCCGCCGGTAGGCCCAGGGGTCGTCGTGGTTGTAGGCGGGGTTGTTGTGGTGGTTGTAGGAGGCAGCGTTGTCGTCGTAGTTGTTGTGGTGGTTGTAGGAGGCAGCGTTGTTGTAGTTGTAGATGGCAGCGTTGTAGTAGTCGTCGTTGTAGTCGTCGTTGTTGTAGTCGTCGTAGTTGTCGGTGGCGGTGTAGAGCCGCCGTTCGCGACTGCCTGGTAGGCCGCGTATGCGGGCTTCTGACTGAAGTCTCTCCTCAGCAGGCCAAAGTTGTCGTCATAGAAGCCTGCATTCGAGCCAGAGTCGCGATGCTGGTGCCAGAACAATGGGCCAGTAAAGGCTCCATAAGTTGTGCTCCATCCGCGGTAGTAATCGGTCACGAACTGTGCTTGCTGCGCTTCAGTTACCGAACGCCCCACATCTGTCCCGGTAGGTGCACCGGCCTCGGTACCCCAAATCTTCTTGGCACTATCAGAGTTGTTGGTCATGATCTGATGTAGCGAAGCAGTCTGCGTAAACGCATTCCAAGACTGACCACCGAGTGGATTGTATGGATACGAGTATGGGTGGTGCCCAACTGCATCGAAGAATCCGCGAGCTCCACGGGCATATAGCCCAGCGAGGAATGTCGTCGGCGCAATCTCTGTGCCATCAGCAGCATCTGGAGCAGGCGAGAGTCCTCCGGTTACAACGGTCGCGTCAGGGTCAGCTGCTTTGATGGCTGGGTATGCCGCAATTAACAGCGCGCTGTAACGGTCGAGGCTTGGCTTGGGTTGAGCAAAAGGACGGTGGTTTGGTTCATTCCAGATCTCCCATGCAGCGACGCTCCCCCGAAGCGTGGCATTAGAGGAGCGTGCTCCGTAACGCTCCGCTGCAGCACGCACAAAATCGGCGTATGCCTTCACATCTGTAGGAACGCACTTGTTGCTTCCGGCAGGGCAGTCGGCCGGGCGCGCCCACGGAGGCGAGTAACCGAGTTGACCTAAGACCTTGAGTCCTCGTGCTTGTGCACCAGCGACAATGCGGTCCGTAGATCGATCCCATCTCCACGTTGTGGACGACTCATTTTGAATTGAGCTCCAGTCAAAGTCAACGCGGATCCACGTTGCTCCCGTAGCAGCGATTGCATCCATGTCTCGATTGAAATCAGCTGTCGACTCCCAGAGAATCCCCGACCCACTTGCGATCCCCATTACAGGTGCGAGAGATGCGGCCGTAGCCCTCGGGGCGTTAGATGCCACTAGCCCTGCTGCTGCAACTGCTGTTACCGAGAGGGCAGCGATTAGTCGCCGCGCAGCGCTCTTTATGCGGAGGTTCTTTATCTGGAAGCGATTTATCTGAAAACCCTGAAGACTGTTAATCACAGAGGACTATTCGGCCTTTTTGGCCTAGGCCTTTAGGCGTGGAGAACTAATTGGGAGAAACTTGACCAAGCGGTCGAAGACTCGTCTCCATTCATTTCGATCCCCCCCACCCCCCGCTTAGGGTGCCTAGAAATGGAAAGGCCCCACATCGCTGCGGAGCCCAAACACGTTCTATTGAGAATGACACTATTGAGAATGCCATCTATTGAGCCGAAAAACTCGAGCCTCTCGGCGTTACTCCCCGCGAGCGCGTATCAAAGCGAAGGGTGTGGCGAGGAAGATACGAAGATCAGTCAAGAATCCGACTGAATCGCAATAACTCAAATCAACATCTACACGGTCATGCATAGCCTCGCCATTGCCGCGCTCGCTGACCTGCCATAGGCCAGTAAGGCCGGGGCGAAGATCATGGCGGAGGTGCTGCCATGGCTCGTACTTCTCTACGACGATTGGGAGCTCTGGGCGTGGGCCGATGATGCTCATGTCACCGCGCAGCACATTGACGAATTGAGGCAGCTCATCGATGGAGGTAGCACGCAGGAACCTACCGAGTCGTGTGTGGCGTGGGTCAGCGGTTGATTTATGCGTCCGGCGCCTGTCGCTCCCCACGTCAAGACGCTCTTGCCTGCGGTCGGCCTTCATTGTTCTGAACTTCAATACGGTGAAAGGAACCCCACCTTTACCGATGCGCTCCTGGCGAAAGAGAACGCCCTTACCAAGCGTTAAACGAAGCACAACAGAAGTGAAGAGGAGAATCGGCGAGAGGAATACAAGCATCACGGCCGCGAAAATCCTGTCGCTAATCGGCTTAACAAAACGCAGATAAAGACCGTCAGGCACCGCAACTTCCGATACCTGCTCAGCAAGAACTAGATGCCGATAGGAGATCGGAGCAGCGTTGCCAGCGGAACGAATCATGGCGACTGATCGTCTTGAAGATGCCTCTACTTGAGCCATAATTTTCTTCTCTCGAAATTAGCTTCGCTAATGAGAATTAGGCGTTGCGGTTGCGACGAGATAGTCGAACCATCGCTCCACCACCGATAGCAGCTGCTCCACCGAGGGCGAGAAGCCCAACAACATCGCCACCGGTAACCGGGAGCCCATTTGAGTCAACAGCTACTGTCTTAACCCGAGTTACATCTTCGCCGAGAACATCGGTGGGGATCGTTGTTGTTGTTGGCTCAACGCATCCATCGATGACTGCAAGGCAAGCAGGGTCGGGCGGGTAAGCCGCGTGCGCGGGGACAGCACCGAGGAGGCTGGCTGAGATGCCGGCGCTCGCTACGAGTGCGGAGAAGGTAATTGCTTTAATTCGATTCATTGTGTTCCTCTCAATTGAGCGCCTTCGGGGGAGGACGGGCGCTAGGGCTCCACAATGCCACGGAAAGTGGCTCGCGCGCTAGTGGGAATCTCTCCACAATTTTGGGGAAATACCCCGTGAGACCTCAGCCACATCGGCAACATGACCAACAAATCAGCCTCTTTTAGGCACTAAGTACCACTAATTGTGGCAGGTCATGTGGGCATTTCGGGAGGCGATTCACTCATCAAACCAAAATTGATCATAAATAATCAGCATCAATCGGCCTCGAAGGCTCCCAAACAAATGCCCTCAAGGTGCATGCACGGCGATTATGGCTTGATTGATCGCGATTCTTCATCGCGCCACTCAACGCCTTGATATGACCAGAGAGTTGCGGGCACACGGGCTGAGGACCTGACCGAGATCTCACTTGATTTAGCTGGCACTTGAAAAGACAGCACAAAATCTCGGGAGGAGCCGCTCAGGACCCGAAACGACCCGGCTATGACCGTTGCTGCGCCCTCCGGCCCGCGTGCAACCGGAGCATCTACACCATCAAGTCGAACCCGCGAAGCATTTCGGGGAACATTGAGCGCGAGTATGCCCGCATACTCCCCTTCCGCGTACGGCTTTCCGGGGAAGGGTCCCGCTGCGTAACGACCTAGGCCTCTAGGGGTTTTATTACTAATCGAAATCGCTACTTTGACGCTCCTGATTCGAGCGGAGCCGCTTGCCGGCGCGCTCGCAACACGAACCTTTGCCTTCACGTCCAAGTAGACGTCAAGCTTGTTCGCACCGACGTTAATCACAGATAGCGCTAAGGCATCAGAGGGAACGCGGCCATCGATTCCAGAGGCGATCCAAGCGCGCTCCTGCTCGTCGGCGCTAGCCCAAGCCAGCACATGCCTGCCAGCCGCTGCCACCCTTAGCGACTCGACCAAGTCAGGTGCACTCCAACCCTGTGCATCTAGTCGAGCGACAATCGCATTGGCGACGCGTGACAGCCCAGCACGACGAGCAGCATTCATCTCCTCAGTTCGCTCTGGATGCGCTAGGTCATAATCAAGTCCCCTGTATTGATCGACAAGGAGATACTGCGCAATATTCTCAGCCGAGATCTCCCTGCCATCGACATCCACTGGCCCGGAGGCATTGAGAAGCGACCGCAACGCAATCGGGTCCAGCACGATTACTCCATCTACATCTTGACCCGTGCTCTGACGCCACATCGAGACTGCCACTGCAGCACTATCAGGAAAATTCGCCGTCAGCGATAGGTTCCGAAAATCGGTTCCGATCTCGGACCATCCCCACTGCTTGGCGAAGTCAGCCGGAACTGGGGACCCCTGAGTGCTCGGGTTGTAAGCAACGCTCGAACGCATCTCGTTTAGCGAGAACCTCCCACCATCGAAGGTCAAGACCCCGGCAGTTAGCCACGCCCCAGAACCCGAGCGCATCTCCGCGTTGCTTGCCGCGAAGACTAGGTAATGAGTTGGGCCTTTCATGATGGTTGCAATTCCCCCGGAAGCAACTTGGAGGTCGGATGTGGCTTGTCGGATTCGATCAACCTGTGTCACAAAGCGTGTGCGCGCCTTTGCAAGCGGTGAGACGAGGGCGTTGCCTGGTCCTAGGTCTACGCGGTTCAGATCCGAGCTCGCACCCTTGGCGATCTCGCCGAGGTTCTCAAGCAGGGCGACACGCTCAGGGCCTCCTGTTGCAGGTACTGCCACTGCTCTCTGCGCTGACTCCGTTACACCTGCACCGATCTCGGTGATCGATGCTGCAGCCTCGGCTAATGCATGAACCGATTGGAGCTGCCTCCCAATAATCGGGAGCACTTCAAATGGATAGAGAAAGAACGATCCAGATGAATGGGAAGCAGAGACAAAGTCTCTATTAGCCGCTTGTATTTCAGTCAGTCCCTCACCACGCAGAACGTCGGCCGCTGAGAGCGAGCCTTGGGCACTCTCAAGACGCGTGATTCCAGCCTGCGCCTTTGACCTTGCCGCCAGCAGATTGGCGGCGGCGGCGGCAACCCAGCAAAGAGCGAACGCGACCAGCAGCAACACGAAAAAGCGTTTACGTCCGCCAGAGGCACGGCGTCCTGACCCCTGTCTCATCGTCTTGGAGTCTGCCGGTAGCTCTTCTGGATCGGGCACCCGGTGATCGTAGGCCGGATCACCCATCGGAGTAGGTCGCTAATAAACGTGACCTTGGGGTTCCACGGGCCTACCCTCCTTCTGTGCAGCTCACTGACGAACTCTCGAAAGTCACGCTCGCCCATCTCCGAGATCCAGACGGAAGGTGTGCGCTGCGCCTCTCAAAGGAGTTCGAGAATCAACGTGCATCCGTTAGCGCCAACATTCGCTTTCGTTTATCTGGTCGACTCGAGGAGTCTGCGTCTTTAGCCCAGACTTCTCTGGACTCCCCTCGGCTCACTCACTTCCCGACTCCGCGCGATTTCTTACCCGAGGAGCAAGCTGTTTTTGCTGCATCCGCTCGTTGGTACGTCGAGATTTTTGGGGATCGGAGAGCAACGAGCGCGGGGACATACGAATTCAGCACACCGAGAAGCGAACTAGGCATTAATTTGGTTGGCGGTGCGGGTCTGCGTTTTATTACAGATGATGGGCTTCCAGAGATTCGAATCCTGCAGTACGCGGGGCGATCAGCTATTCCAGAGACACTCTTCGACTCACCTGAGGTGCGTTTCTCGATGCTTCGAAACGAAGCGTGGATACGGTCGATGGGCTCGCCGTTACTCGTCACGGTTGCGGACCTGATTCGAGGAGAGGCATTTGTGCAGAGCCTCTCGCCGGAGTCGCTACTGACGGCGTGCAACGACTGGTTAGTCACCTGCGTGGAGAGAATTCGCGAGAGAGTCATAGACCCGAAGCCAGAGATGGGTACCGACTGCGCGTGGTGTGGGTTTATTTCTTCCTGCGACGCAGTGATGCAGTGAGCCGGTGACGAAGTGAGTAAGGATCGATCACTGCCAGAGATTCTTGGAATAACAGCAACATCCCTGAGCGCGTGGCGACGATGCCCTCGCCTCTATCTCAACTCATATGTTTTAGGAACACCACGAAGCGACTCCAGCGGATCACCAGACTTCGGAACCTTTGTCCATGCGTTGATGCACCAGATACATATAACCGGCTCTTGCCATGACGCCGAGCATGTGCGCGGCGTACTGGAGGGGTACGGCGCTGATACCGGTGTAGTCCCGAGCATGATTGAGCGCCATGCAGAGCGTTGCCCGTCTGAGAATGCCGTTATGGGAAGGCACGAGCACCAACTAGCGCGTTTTTATCCCGGCGCCCCACGCTTCATCGCATCTGGGCGCCTCGATGCAATCTGGAGACTCGATGGAGTTCTCGAGGTTCGTGATTACAAGACCGGAGGCAAAGCGACCGAGAGAGTTGCCGATGACGAGCGTGCACGACTACAGGCTTGGCTCGTCGCACCAATCGCTACGCGACTCAATCTCTCGCTACGAGTTCGTTACGAACATCTTGCTGCAGAGATTGATGACGAACCGGATGTGTTCGAGCCTGGGGCGGAGGAGCTCGAAGAAATCCAGGAGGAGATCTGCGCGGCAGTCGCCGCAATTCGAGAAGCGGGGCAGGCGATGACCTCTGGAGGATTCCCGGGTGTCGCCGACGCTGCAATATGCCAGCGCTGTGACTACAGATCTATCTGCCCTGATAGCGCAACCCCAGGGGTACCCACATGGCCAGAGCCCCCAGAAGAAGACTTAACCTGACTTTCTCTCCAACTTCGGGTGATAAGTGTCGCTATAGCGACAACAACTACCCGAAGTTCGGTGGTTTGGCGGAGGATCACTAGGCTCGCTCGCCGTGACCATTGATCCCCGTATCCCAGTTATCGTTGCCGTCGGACAGAGCGAACAACGCTTCGCAAATCCGTTTGACTCGCTCGAGCCGATTGACCTCCTCGCCGAGGCAGTCCACGACGCAGGCAAACACAAATCGATTAAGCACCTAACGGCTAAAGCAGACACCGTATGTGTAATCGACATGATGTCTTGGGACTACGCGGACCCAGCGAAGTCTCTAGCTCGGCGCATTCATGCAGACCCACGTCGAACCATCGCAACGTCAACCGGCGGAAACTCTCCCCAGATGATGCTCAACCATCTTGCTCGCGAGATTCAATCCGGAGCAACCGAAGTTGCAATACTCGGAGGCGTTGAGTGCGTAAACACGCGATGGCGCGCTAGGAAAATCGACCCGCCAGTAGTTCTTGACTGGTCTACAGATGCCGACCCCCCTTGCCCAGACGTAATGGGAGACCCGCGACCGGGCACGAGCGACTACGAGAACGCTCACGCGGCCTTCGCACCAACAAGTGTCTATCCACTTTTCGAGACGGCGATCCGCCACGCAGCCGGCAGGACCATTGAAGAACATCGACGCGAAGTCGGCGCACTATGGGAGCACTTTGCCTCGCAGGCTGCAAAGAACCCGCGCGCATGGTCTAAGACTGCCTACAGCTCAGACGAGATCACTCTCACCTCGCCGAGCAATCGCATGGTTGTATTCCCTTATACAAAACTTATGTGCGCGAATATCGATGTCGACCAAGCAGCCGCCATTGTCATGTGCTCCTATGGTGCAGCGGTTGAAGCGGGAGTCCCTAGCGATGAGATGGTCTTTCCGTGGTCTGGTGCTGAGGCCAACGACCACTACTTCTTTACTGAGCGCTGGTCACTAGCCGACTCGCCCGCAATCGCAACCGTCGCCTCTACTGCTTTATCCGCTGCAGGAATTGGCATGGACGACATCGCTCAAATGGATCTGTACTCTTGCTTCCCTTCAGCAGTTCAACTTGCGATGCGTGCGCTCGAGCTAAAGGGCCCACTTCTCGATCCTCGCCCGCTAACTCTCACCGGAGGCCTCGGGTTCGCTGGTGGACCTGGGAATGCATACGTCGTTCGCTCGATCGCGGCAATGGTCGATGCGTGTAGAGATTCTCCCGGATCAATCGGTCTTGTTACCGCTCTTGGTTGGTATGCCACAAAGCATGCGGCTGGGATCTACTCAAGTACGCCACCAACTACGCCTAATAATGCTGCTGCGTTCGTTCCAAAATCGCAGACGCAACCAGTCGTTGACTCCCTTCCATCGCGCGAGCCGGCTGGTGAATATACGGGTGTAGCCAAGATTGAGGCGACGGCGGTAGTTATGGAGCGCGATGGCTCTCCCTCCCTCGGAATTATCAGTGCCCTTTGTCCAGACGGAGGCCGAGCACTCCTCAATACAAGCGACAAGCAGGTATTGACCTCCATGACCGAAGAGGCATGGGAAGGCCGAGAGATTCAGGTAATAGCGAGCAAGAACTCGAATCTTCTTGAGGTATAGCAAGCACATGGCGCGCCACTAAGGTCAGCGCCTATGTCGCTTGAATCTAAGACCCCCAGCCGAGCCGGCGTGCTCTGGCTCGGGCTAACCAAGAGATGCGCTCGCTGCGGCTCTGGGCATCTATTCAAGGGCTATTTCAAGATGCTCGACGACTGCCCAAAATGCGGTCTGCACTTTGAGAGAGAGCAGGGCTACTGGGCAGGGGCACTCGCGTTCAACATGATCGCAACCGGTGGCCTCTTCGCAATTGTCTTCATCACGGCACTCATATTGACGGTTCCAGAGGTCCCAGTAATCCCGCTGCTCTCGATCACCATCCCGATCATGGCGCTAGGGCCAATCGTCTTCTACCCACACTCGAAGACACTTTGGGTAGCGGTAGATCGAGAACTGCTTCAGCGCCTCGATCCAAATGAGAAGATGGACCTCAACTAGCAACGGATCCCAGGCGCTCTCCATCTCGGAGAGGCCTTTCTGCCGTGAAGACACCATCTGGCTCTGAGAGACGTTCTGCCTCTGAGACACGTTCTGGCTCTGAGAGACCCTCCCCTCGGAGAGACCCTCCCCTCTGAAAGACCTTTCTGCCTCATAGGCGCCTTCATATCCCTGAAAGGAGGCCAAGCAGCAGGGCCCTGTAGGCTCGCCGAAGCTTAAAACCGCTTAGACAAAGGTAAAACATGAGCGAGAATAAAACCGAGATGGAGAACTCTTCTGAGATCGCTGACGGCGAGGCGACCGAGTCCGCTTCGGTAAGCGCGATGCTGCGTTGGTATGCCCCTTATCTCAAGGGTTACGGACTACTCACAACCGGTGTGGTCATCGCGTTGGTCATCATGCTCGCCGCAGCGGGAACGCTCCCCCTCGTGGTCGAGCACCTGCTTAAGGTTCGCGAGGAAGAAGGGATCACTGACACCACTTTCCTGGTGCTCATGTTCTCGCTCGTAGCGATTCAAATTGCGGCCTCGCATAAGGCGCACCTATGGGCCCACCGACTTGGCGCAGCATCTGCCCATGCGCTGCGTCTCAAAGTCTACGAAAAATCTCTTACCTCCAACGCTCTTGTACAGGGCTCGATGGTGCGCTCGTCGGTAGTTCTTCGCCACTCGAGTGATGTCGACAACATCAGTGAGGCCTTTGAGCTCTCCGCAGCCGAGGGGCTCCCCGGGGTTGTTCAGATCATCCAGTCGCTGATCCTTCTCACGTGGGTCGAGTGGCGTGCTGGGGTCATGATGACCATCGCAACTCTTGTCTTTATTCTCTACAGGCGCAGAGTCGGTAAGCGCCTGCTCGGAGCAGACCATGGAGTAAGCGTCGCTAACAACAAACTTGTCTCAGCAGTTGACGAGACAATCTCCGGCGCTCGGGTGATCAGCGGTCTACAACTACAGAGTTGGCATCGACACCGCTTTAACCACTTCTCCGAGGAGGTCGAAGAGAAGACTCATGTTCAGGGTTCCACCGTCGTAAGGCTATTTACAGGAGCCGAATTTACTGGGCTCATTGGGCTTATGTTCGTTGTTCTCTTCGCACTAGTTATTGGTGGGTCCGCATTAGCTGGAGTCGCAGCCGCCATTCTCTATGTTGATGGAGTCGTGAGAGGCCTAGAGGACCTTCCCCCCTGGCTCCGAGCCGTTCAGCTTGCGGTAGTTAGCCAAGGAGATATCGACGAGATTCTCCTTCTCGACGACCGAATCAAAGTTCCTGAGGCCGTCAGCGAAGTACCAAGCGCGCCCTCCAAAGCAGCTCCTGTAGCTGGGCTCTCAATCAAGAGGGTTACGAAGAGATTCGACTCAGGCCTATTCATAAATGACGTCTCACTCACCTTCCCGATCGGACGCGTCATTGGTGTCGTGATGCCTGTTGGAACAGAGCCCGAGGATTTCCTATCCCTTCTCGCTGGCGAAGACAACCCTGAGGCAGGGCATATCGAACTCGACGGCAGCGATGTGCGGATGCCCGGCATTCGAAACCATCTCTCCTACGTACCTTCCGAGGCGATTGCATTCAACGACTCGACGCTGCATCAGCTGCGCGCAGTAGAGCCTGACCTCACAGAAGAGGGAGCACTCGAGTTGCTTGAGGTTGTCGGCCTGGCCCACCTCGCGAAACTTCCCGGCGGCCTCACGGCCGCACTTGGACACAGTGGCTCTAGGCTTACACTCGGCGAGCGCCAGAGGTTCACACTCGCAATTGCGTTGGCACAGAAGCCGCGCGTGCTGCTACTTGGATCTCTCCTTGCATTCGCTGAGCCTGATACGGCGTTGCCATTGCTCGGGCGGATCCGCTCCACAGGCGTCGAGACAGTCGTGCTCGGTGTGAAGAGCCCAGAATTAGCCGGAGCCGTTGACGACATGATCTTCTCCTCTGGCGGAAACCTCTTCTTTGGAACACACCACGAGTTGCTTGTAAGTCAGCCCTCTTACTCAGCCCTATGGGAGCAGCGCCTCACCGGTGGAGAGGTAGACCTATCCGCACTTGGCATTCCAGATGAGGCATTCGGAGCACTACTCACTCGCCTTGTAACTGAGCACTACGAAGCAGGCGACACAATTTACAGGGAGGGCGACGAGGCCGACCGCGTGCTCTTCGCAATTGCTGGGCGCATCGAGATCTCTACGACAGACTCCGAGGGGAAGCAGCGAAGAGTTGCAGTGCTTGGCCCTGGGAACCACTGTGGCGACCTTCGCCTTGCCCAAGGAGAGACACGAGCCGAGACCGCAACTGCACTAGAGGGCTGCATCGTTCGAGCCCTTAGCCGCGAGGCACTAGCTGCAGGGATGTCTGGAGCACTCGACCGCGAGCCTGACGAACGGAGAATTGTTACAGCCATTCTTCGTAATGGGCCGGCGACTCGAGACGAAATCTGTTTGTTTATTCCTGACCTTGCACCAGATGCAATAGATGTTGCACTAGCAGCACTCGTTAACGATGCCGGGCTAGTCGAGGATGCTGGGACCTACTCCATGGTTATGACTCGAACCGCGAAGCGTGGAAGCGCGAGCGTTCTCGATCGCCTCGGTGGCTTCTAGCCGCTCACTCTCCTTAAAGCTTCACTCTCTATTGAGAGGCCAGACAGAAGATCTAGTGAGTGTTACGCGCGACTAATACCCGCGGGCGACCTGTTAGGTCGGGATGAACTCTCGCGTCACTCAAGCCGGCGGCCTCTGCAAGCGTGATCACAGCATCGGCCTGGTGAGGAGCATGCTCGATAACAATTACTCCGCCTGGCGCTAACCACTCCGCGGCCGTCATCAATATCTCCTCGATCGACTCGAGCCCAGTAGGACCGCTAATGAGCGCTCCGTATGGCTCCCACTCGATTACCT
>JBAWWI010000033.1:0-19758 GCA_037146835.1 Actinomycetes bacterium
CTATTGGATTGCCTATCAAGCCGGTGAAGGCTCCGGTCAAAGCCCCTATAAAAGCGCCTATAAAAGCGCCTATAAAAGCCCCTGCGCATGCACCAGACCCTAAAGAAGTGACGTCAAAAGTGGCGAAGCCTAAGCACAGGCGCGCCTCCACCGGAAGCGCACTGCGCTTGCATGGCTCTAGCCCTACTCAACCGAAGCCTCTGCAGTAGGTGCAGTTGTGCAGCTCTCTGAAATCCTCGTAGACATCGAAGTGGACCGTGTTGTTGGTCCGCTAAACCTTGAGATTAAATCGATTGTTGACGACAGCAGGCGCGTAACTCCCGGTGCACTATTTGCAGCGATTCCCGGTTCTTCTGTTGATGGCCATGACCATGCTGGAGAGGCAGTGCGCCGAGGCGCCGTTGCGCTTCTTGTGGAGCACGAAGTCGCTGCCGTTGCGACACAGATCCAGGTCGGTTCTGTGCGCCGCGCTGTTGGACCATTAGCAGCAGTGTTTGAGGGCAGGCCTAGCGAGTACATGAACCTCCTTGGCGTTACCGGCACAAATGGCAAGACCACTGTTTCTTATCTTCTGGAGTCGATCGCAACAGCAGCCGGAAAGCGCGCCGGCGTGATCGGAACCCTCGGTGCTCGCATAGACGGCGATGAGCTTCCCGTTGGCTTTACTACACCCGAGGCCGCTGATCTTCAGCGGCTCTTGGGCACAATGCGCGAACGAGGGGTCGAGACCGTTGCGCTCGAGGTGAGTTCCCACGCTCTAGCTCAGTCACGCGTTGATGGAACACGCTTTAAGGTTGCATGTTTCACCAATCTCAGCCACGACCACATCGATTTTCACGGTTCGATGTCCGAGTACTTCTCCGCTAAAGCCCGATTATTTACGCGAGCGTTTACGAATCGAGCGGTCATCAACCGCGATGACCCAGTGGGTCTCGACCTAGAGACGCGCGCCACCGGCGCAGGGGTCTCGGTTATTACATACGGACTTGGACCCGATACCGATGTCTCTGCGATCGATATCGAGGTTGGAGAGACCGGTACTGAGTTCACTATCCTTGGTCGCGCGAGCGGTGAGGAGAATAGGGTTCACCTAAACCTGCTTGGCCGACTCAACGTGTACAACGCGCTCGCAGCGGCAACCACAGCATTCTCGGCAGGCATTCCGCTCGAGGCTGCTCTCGAGGGAATGGCGAGCCTTAAACGAGTACCAGGAAGGTTGGAGAGAGTCGACGCGGGGCAACCGTTCACTGTTCTCGTTGACTTTGCTCATACCCCTGATGCGCTCGCAACTGTGCTGCGTGATGCGCGTGCTCTTGCTAGCGGAGGGCGCGTCATAGTTGTATTTGGTTGCGGTGGCGACCGCGACTCTCTAAAGCGGCCACTAATGGGTGCAGCCGCTGGCGCACACGCCGATATAGCGATAATTACCTCCGACAATTCGCGTTCTGAGGAGCCTCAAGTAATTGCAGAGGCAGTTGAGCTAGGAATTCGCAGCAGCGCAGCCAACTATCAAATTGAGCTCGATCGTCGCCGAGCCATAGAGACAGCATTTGGGCTCGCAGCGCCTAGCGATGTAGTGGTGATAGCGGGCAAGGGCCACGAAACATCGCAGACGGCCTTAGGCGCCACACTTGAGTTCAACGACAGGGAAGTTGCTGAAGATATTCTGAGAAGCATGCTCCTAGAGGGCAACGCATGAATTTCACAGTCTCTGAGATCGCAGAAATTGTTGGTGGAGAGGTTGTTGGCGCAGACCCCTCTGCGACGGTGACCGGGTTCGACTTTGATTCGAGAGTTCAACGACCAGGCGCAGGCTTTGTCGCACTTAGCGATGGCAGGGATGGGCACGACTTTGTTGCAGCTGCACTGGAACAAGGAGCATCGGTATGCCTCGTTTCTCGTATTCCCGAGGGTGTTGATGGATCGCTGGTCGTTGTTGAGGATCCGCTTCGTGCGCTCGGTCAGATAGCGAAGTTTGCTAGGACCTCGATGGCCGATACGAGCGTTGTTGCCGTTGCCGGTTCGGCGGGCAAGACGAGTACAAAAGACCTAATATTCTCAAGTGTTTCGCGCAGGTTTAAATCTCATGCAAACTCTGCGTCATTCAATAATGAATTTGGACTCCCCGTGACGATCCTTGATGCGCCTCTCGATACTGAGGTCCTCGTACTTGAGATGGGGGAGCGATTCCTGGGAGACCTGCGCTATCTCTCTGACATAGCTTCACCGAATATCGGCGTAATCACGCATGTGGGGCTTGCCCATTCCGGCAATCTCGGCGGGCGGACAGGGATCATCGATGTGTTGAGTGAACTTGTAGTTGCCCTGCCGAATGATGGGCTCGCAGTTCTAAACTCGGAGTGCTCTGCAACGCCAATTCTTCGGGAACGGAGTTCCGCTCCTGTTCTTACTGTCGGGTACGCGCAAGATGCTGACGTACGAATCTCTAACGCCTCGCTAGACGAGCAGTTGCGACCGACTTTCTCGCTGCACTCTCCATGGGGGAGTCTTGATTCGGTTCGCCTGCAGCTCTTAGGTGAGCATCAAGTTGTGAATGCTGCCATGGCCGCTGCGACAGCTCTATACCTGGGTGCCTCGCCTGATGAAGTGACTCTTGGGCTCTCCTCGACTCTCGCTGCACATTGGCGAATGGAGTTATCTCACACTGCTGGTGGGGTTGCTGTTCTAAATGATTCTTATAACGCTTCACCGAAAGCGATGGAGGCGGCAATTAATTCGTTTGCTCAGCTCCCAGCAGGGCGTCGAATAGCAGTTCTGGGAGCGATGCACGAGTTGGGTGACGAGAGTCGCGCTCAGCATTCCCGCATTGGCGAATTGGCAGCGACAATCGGATTTGATGAGATTGTTGTAGTGGAGTCCGAATTATCAGAGCCACTTGCGGCAGCCGCAGAGGCACTCGGGGCGAGGGTCGCGCGTGTAAATGGTCCAGAAGAGGCCTTCGCTCTTATCTCTAAGTCCCTAGGGCCTGGTGATGCAGTCCTGCTAAAGGCTTCTCGCGTTGTTGGTTTGGAACGCGTTGCAGATTTGCTATTGGGGGCGGCCGGATGATCGCCGTTTTGATCGCAGTCGCTGTCTCATTCTTTGTCTGCGTACTAACTACGCCGTTGCTAATACGTGTCCTGCAGCGCAATCATATTGGCCAAGCAATTCGTGACGATGGCCCTGTAGCTCATCCCCATGAAGCGAAGGCTGGAACTCCCACGATGGGAGGAATTGCATTAATTGCCGCAGCCTTTATCGGTTACTTGGCTGCACATGTCCGAACAGAGGCGATCAAGTTTGCCGATACCGCACTTTGCCTTTGGTTCCTTATTCTCGGAATGGCGTTCGTCGGTTTTCTCGATGATTGGCTCGGGATACGCAAGTCCCGCAACCTCGGGCTGCGTAAGCGCGGAAAACTTGGCGGACAATTACTTGTCGCTGGTGGGTTCTCGCTCCTCGCCCTGAACTTCGTGCACACAAGCACGGCGCTTTCATTCACGCGCGCTTTCGACTTTGAGTTGGCAGGGTGGCTCTGGGTTGTCGTAGCGGTTGTGGTCATCATGGCGAGCAGTAACGCTGTAAATATCACCGATGGATTAGATGGTCTCGCTGCAGGGTCGTCAGCCTTAGTTTTTATTGCCTTCATCGTTATCGCCTTCACACAGTTCAGGCACCCTGGCGCGTATCACCTACAGGCGGCTAGTCAGATTGATCTCGCTGTAGTCGCTGCAGGAATGCTGGGCGCATGCGTGGGGTTTCTCTGGTGGAACGCTCTGCCGGCTCGCGTCTTCATGGGCGACACTGGAGCGCTTGCTCTCGGAGCGGCTATTGCAGGCTTGGCGATCCTGACCCAGACAATTCTTCTCCTACCTATTCTCGGTGGGCTTTACATAGTCGAGACTATGAGCGTGATCCTCCAGGTAATTTCTTTCAGAGGGTTCGGTCGCAGAATATTCCTCATGTCTCCCATTCATCATCACTTTGAACTTCTGGGGTGGCCTGAGTCGAGTGTTGTAGTTCGGTTCTGGATACTCGCCGGTTTCTCTATGGCCTTGGGTCTCGGTCTTTTTTACGCAGACTTCTTGGGGATGCCCGGGCTCATCGGATGAGCAGGCAGAGGCAGTTCGCGTGAAGAACGAAGGGTTCGTTCTATGAGCGCTGAAGCACGCGATTGGAGTGGCAAGAGCGTGCTGGTAGTTGGGCTTCGAATGACCGGATCTGCGGTAGCGCGCTCGTTCTTATCGCGCGGTGCTCAAGTGACTGTGGTGGAGGAGAGGCCAAGCGCTCCGGGTTATGCAGAGTTGCGAGATGAGTTACTCGCAGCCGGCGCGCGGATCGTTGAGTCGCCTGAGGAGAGCGAGTGGCGATTGCTAGTTGAAGGCGTTGATTTATTGGTTCCTAGCCCAGGGGTGCCTCCTTCTCATCCGGTGATGATTGCGGCCGTAAAGCAGGGAGTAACTGTACGGGGCGACATTGACCTCGCTGTTGGGGAATCGTCGGTGCCTGTTGTCGCGGTTACCGGGACTAATGGCAAGACCACAGTTACCACTCTCATCGCCGCGATGCTTGAGGCTACCGGCCTACGCGCTGGAGCCGCTGGGAACATTGGTTGGGCAGTAATGGATGCGCAGCAGAGAGCCTTCGATGTGCTCGTTGTTGAGGTATCAAGTTTTCAGCTCCACTCGACCACAGAGACCTTCAGCCCGTCGGTCTCAGTTCTTCTCAATATTGCTGAAGACCACACAGACTGGCATGGGTCGTTCGCTAGATATACAGAAGACAAGGCTCGGATATTCAGGTCTCAGGGCCCTGCGGACCTGCTCGTGTTCAACGCAGATGATCCAATAGTTGCGACACTCGCTCTTGAAGCTCCTGGAAGGACTGTCTCCTTCTCAATTGATCCAGATGTGCAGTCTGGTTATCGGATTCGCACTGGAGAGCTAATAGCCCCAGATGGGGCGCGGATTGCGCGAATTGCGGATCTTCCGCTTAAGGCACCGCACGATCTAGCAAATGCCCTTGCAGCCTCAGCGGCGGCGCTGAGTTCAGGTGCAAATATCGAGTCGGTGCATGCAGCGTTGCTTTCATTTGCGAGGCTCCACCACAGAGCCGAGCCCATAGGTGAGAATCAGGGCGTGGCATTCATTAACGACTCAAAGGCAACCAACCCGCACGCCACGATCACTGCAGTCGGTGGCTATGCGAGTTGTGTCCTTATTGCCGGTGGGCGCAATAAGGGGATTGACCTATCAATTCTGCGACCGCTCTCAAAGAACTTGAGGGGAGTAGTTGCGATCGGAGACGCTGCACCCGAGATCGAGGCTGCTTTTGACGGAGCTACTCCGACGCGAGTCGCAACCAACATGAAGGATGCGGTTCGGTTTGCAGCGGAGATGTCCAAGCCTGGTGATGTTGTTCTGCTCTCCCCAGCCTGCGCGTCTTTTGACTGGTATAAGTCATACGAAGAACGTGGAGAATCGTTTGTCGCTGAGGTAGAGGCATTCATATCAGGGGCGGACCAGTGACCTCGACCACATCAAAGCAGTCCATTAAAAAGAGACGACGAACTCCAGCAACGACTCGCAAGTCGCTCTTATTGATGAAGGTCAAGAGAAACACTCTTGCGACGCAGCTCTCAGTCTTGATTCTTTTCCTCTGCCTAATAGGCACAGCGATGGTTATGTCGGCATCTAGCGTGGAGTCCCTCAATGAGGGATCAGGCGCCTACGCATTCGTCACAAAGCACCTTTTAAACCTGACCTTTGGAGCGGTGGTTTTCTGGCTCATTAGTCGTTTTGATTATCGAAGATGGTTAGGTCTTGGTCCGATATTGCTAATCGCTGCGGTAGCGATGCTGATCGCTGTGCTCATTCCGGGTGTTGGAATTACTCATAGCGGAGCGCGTCGCTGGTTGGGGGCTGGGCCACTCGAGTTCCAGCCATCGGAGGCTGTGAAGTTTCCATTAGCAATTGTTCTCGCAGGGCTCCTCTCAGCACGTGAGAAGGCCGGAGAACTAAGGAGTATCCGCAGGACCTTGTTGCCGGTCGGCGTGATGACGATTTCGATAGCGTTTCTCATTGTTGTCGAGCCTGATTTCGACTCAACGCTTGTTATTTTGGGGCTAGTCGCAGGGCTGCTCCTTCTGGTCGGAATCCCCAAGACGTGGTTGTTGGGTGCTGCAGTGGGCGGAGCAGCACTGACCTATTACGAATTATCTGAGCCATTTCGTCGCGCTCGGATGTTTGTCTTTATGAACCCTTGGAAGGACGCGCTCGGAACTGGCTACCAGTCGATTGCTGGGTATACGTCTCTTGCCCTAGGGGGTTGGTTCGGCGCAGGTCCAGGTGCAAGCACCGCTAAGTGGGGATTCCTCCCCGTTGCTTACTCTGACTTCGTCTTCGCAGTTATTGGCGAGGAGTTCGGAGTGGCAGGTTGCCTCGTTGTTGTCTGCTGCTTTGTCGCATTCGGTGTGATCGGCTTCAAAATTGCACTGCGCGCGCCCGATCGCTTCGGCACCCTTCTAGCGACTGGGCTCACTCTCACAGTTCTGCTTCAAGCAGCAATCAATATCGGTATGGTTGTTGGGATCGTCCCTGTCTCTGGTTTGACCCTCCCATTCATCTCCTACGGCGGAACTTCACTCGTGCTAATGCTGAGCGCGGCAGGCATCCTCTGCAACATTGCTTACCAAGGCAGGCCCAGAGTCGTCTCAACAAAGGCAACACCTAAAGCAAAATCATCCAGAGGGTGAAGAAGATCGCTAACTCCGCGGGTGACGAGAGTCGCGCATCAGGCGAAACTCCAGACTCAGCCCCTCGATCCAATCGACTCAGAGTCGTTATCGCCGGTGGCGGTACCGGTGGGCATGTCTATCCAGCACTCGCTCTTGCAGATGCCCTCATTGATAGGGGGGTAAGCGCAGAGAGAATTCACCTCATAGGGGCGCGTCGCGGGATCGAGGCGAGGCTGTTTCCCGGAACTGCCTTTAGCTTCACGCTGCTATCACTTCGTGGTCTCGATAGAGGCCGAAATCTCGTTGCACTCTGGGGAAATGTCGTTGCTATTGCATCGCTAATGCTCGGAGTGCTTCGAGTTACTTGGAGGTTTCTGCGCAATCGCCCACATTGCGTCGTCGGAGTCGGCGGATACGCGTCAGCTCCCTGCGTCTTAGCGGCAAATATCCTGCGAATTCCAGTAGTGGTGCACGAGCAGAATGCTCTTCCTGGTCTAGTGAATCGCTGCGCTGTTCGACTCGGTGCACGCGCAGCAATTTCTCTGCCAGGTACACCCCTTAAAGGTGGAGTACTTACGGGCAATCCAGTCCGGAGTGCAATCTCTGAGATTCTGCGCACCACTGACCCGCTTAAGCCAGTGCTTGGGATCGTCGGCGGGAGTCTTGGTGCTGGGCGTCTCAATGATGCGGCACTTGGGCTCGCATCGCGCTGGGGAATGCGAAGCGATGTGAGCGTTAGGCATGTAACAGGTCCGCGCTTCTTGGAGTCATGCAAGAGCGTCTACGAGTCCCAACGTTCACCTTCTGATGTCCTCGATTTTCAGATTGTTGGTTACGAGGAGCAGATTGAGAGCCTCTACTCCGGTGTCTCGCTCCTCGTATGTAGATCTGGAGCGCTTACAGTCGCTGAGATCTGTGCTGCCGGTGTGCCATCAATTTTGATTCCATGGCCAGGCGCCGCAGGCGATCATCAGCGAGGAAATGCTGAGGCGCTGGTGAGGGCAGGGGGAGCTGTCCTTCTATTAGATGCCGATTGCGATGCCGCCAAACTCGATTCACTTGTATCTCCGTTACTTGCTGATGCTGAGCGGTTGGGGAGAATGAGCGCAGCTGCGCTTGAGCTTGCACTCCCTGACGCGGCCCGTGATCTTGCGATTCTCGTGGAGGAGTTTGCCGATGCCAGCACCTGAGCAAGAAGGACGCCTGGACCTGTCGTTCCTTAGGACTATCCACATCGTTGGAGTCGCTGGTCACGGAATGAGTGCACTTGCGGCAGTGCTTGCGGAGCTCGGCCACTCTGTATCTGGAACAGACATCGCACCAAGCCGTCGCATGGAGAGACTCTCGCTTCTCGGGGTCACCTGCAGCGTCGGACAACTTCCAGAGAACATTCCAGAGAACTGTGATGCGGTTGTTATCTCGACAGCGGTGCCTATTACCAATATCGAGGTAGTCACCGCGAACGAGCGTGGCATCAGAGTATTTCACCGCTCCGACGCTCTCGCAGGGGTAGTTGCCCAACGCCGCGGAATAGGCGTAGCCGGAACGCACGGAAAAACAACCACATCTTCGATGGTCACATTGATAATGCGCGCGGCAGGCATGCATCCTTCGTTTGTCATTGGTAGCGAACTCAATGAGGTGGGTACCAACGCAGCGATGGACTCAGGCGATTGGCTTGTTGTCGAGTCGGACGAGAGCGACGGATCGTTCTTGAAGTTCGATCTGAATGCTGCGATCATCACCAACATTGAGAAAGATCACCTTGGTTTCTGGTCCACGATGGATCGGTTAGAGGCAGGTTTTGAAATGTTCGCTTCGCACGTCGATGGTCCAGTGATCTTCTGCGCCGATGACCCCGTCACCCGTAGGTTGGCTGAGATACACCCCAACGCTGTTACCTACGGCTGGGCCGAGGATGCCGATTATCGAGTCACCAACTATCGCAGCGGAAAGAGCGGTTCGGAGTTCACTCTCGAGGTCGGGGGAGTAGTCATTGGTGAACTAGCGCTCCCTCTCCTTGGATCCCACAATGCACAGAACGCGACCGCTGCGGCTGCATTGACAATGAGCCTCGGTGTCTCATTCGAAGATGTGAGGAGCGCTCTTGCTGGGTTCGGTGGAGTCTCACGCAGATTTCAATTCAGGGGCGAGCGAGACGGAGTTACCTTCGTTGATGATTATGCGCACTTGCCAAGTGAGATAAAGGCCACGCTGCGAGCGGCACAAGAGGGTGGGTGGCGTAGGATCGTCGCTGTATTCCAGCCGTATCGGTATCTCCGCACGATGCTGATGTGGCGAGATTTTGCAGATGCCTTTGAGGGTGTTGACCATCTAGTGCTAACAGATGTCTGCGGCGCTAGTGAGGAGCCGATTCCTGGTGTAACAGGTCGGCTAGTGCTGCAGGCTGTTCTCGACGCACATCCAGAGATGTCGGTCTCGTATTTTCCTCATCGGTCGGAGCTCGTTTCAAACGTACTTAGGTATGCAGGTCCGGGTGATCTTGTGCTCACACTTGGAGCCGGTGACCTAACAACTGTCCCTGATGACTGGGTAAATGGGTGAGCGTGTTGAGCTCGGAATTCGACGCAGCTTTCACTACGTTGAGCCGCGATTTCGGTGATCGAGTGGAGCGAGCAGCGGCCCTATCTCAGTTCACCACATACCGCTTAGGTGGACCGGCTGAGATTCTCGTGCGGGTTAGAAATGTGGGCGAGCTTGCCTTTCTAGCGGCGGCGCTTGAAGCAAACCCGAGTGTGCCAATCCTCGTCATTGGTAGAGGCTCCAATCTTGTAGTTGCTGATGCTGGAGTAAGCGCCGCAGTCGTGATCCTCGAGGGAGATTTCGAGAACGTAGAGATTGTTGGCGAATCCGTAACTGCTGGGGCAGGGGTTCCGCTCCCAGTATTAGCGCGCAGGTGTGCAGCTGCCGGGCTAAGCGGCCTTGAGTTCTACGTAGGTATCCCAGGGAGCATCGGCGGCGCTGTGCGTATGAATGCCGGCGGCCACGGGAGATCAACCGCTGAGGTTCTCCTCTCTGCTGCTGTGGCGGATATCTCGAATGGTGGAGCGGTCAGCGAGCGCTCGGTGGAGAGTCTTGGGCTTGAGTATCGTGGATCGGCGCTGAGTGGAATGGAGATTGTCTGCAGCGGTTCCTTTGAACTCCTTAGAGACGAACCTGCTGCATGCGAGGAGCGGCTCAGCGAGATTGTTCGTTGGCGTCGCGAGAACCAACCAGGTGGGGCAAATGCTGGCTCTGTTTTTCGCAACCCAGACGGTGACTCCGCCGGCCGCTTAATCGAGTCCTGCGGCTTGAAGGGAGTGCGAATTGGAGGCGTGCATGTTTCAGAGAAGCATGCCAATTTTATTCAGGCCGATACTGGAGCAATGGCGAGCGACTTGGCGGAGCTCGTATCAGAGATTCAGAGAAGAGTCTTCGAGGAGACCGGAGTACGTCTAGAGACTGAGCTTCACTGGGTGGGCTTCCCCAATAGCTCAGGTCACGGCGAGCCTTCTGAGGCAATGCAGTGAGTGCCCAGAATGAGGACCCAAGAATTAAAGCCCGCAGAAGCGCGGTGGAGCAGGCAAAAGTACGTAGACGAACAATCGTGGTCGGCTCCGCCCTCTGCGTAGCGGTAGTTGCTCTCCTTCTATACGTCCTCCTCAACTCGTCGTTATTGGAGACAAGGAAGTTAGAGGTATCTGGAGTGACAGGGGAGCGAGGCAGAGCGGTAGAGGCTGCAGCGGCAGTACCGATGGGCGCGGCGCTTGCTTTTCTAGACACTGGTGCAATAGCAGATCGCGTAAAAGAACTTCCATGGATAGCGAGTGTCTCAGTAAAGACTCACCTGCCTCATACCGTCTCAATCGAGTTGGTTGAGCGCAACCCCGTGGCTTGGGTTCGGCCGGGCAGCGAGATAAGTATTACGACGAGCACCTCGGCTAATCCGTCAAGCACGACGCGTAAAGCGAGCGGCGGATCTTCTACTTCCTCAACCACCATCCCGACCTCAAGCACAGTCGTTACCTCAACTACAACACGCGCTCCTGCGGTCCAGCCCCCGCGGCTTGTTGACAAGGATGGGAGGGTTCTCGCTACTACCGCGGCTCCGCCATTCGGCATCCCAGAGATTCGTGGGGTGAAGGTTCCCAAGGCGGGGGGTTTCATTAATCCCAAATCCGCCGCAACCACATTCATGGCACTCCCGAAGGCCTTGAGGGATCAGGTCGCTGTTCTCGAGGTCGACAGGGTTGGCTCGGTGGTGCTCCTACTCAATACGACTCCAGGCCAGCGCCCCACGGCACGGGTTATTCGAATTGGCCCCGCTGACCAAGCCCGCGAGAAAGGAGCAGTAGCGCTAGCAGTGCTCGAGGCTCTTAGGACTAGCCGTCAGAGCGTGACGACGATCGATGTAACGGTCCCAACCGCTCCGGCTACCTCCTAGAGAACTCGTGAGACTCGAGCATCGTTCTTTCTGGAGCATCGTTCTTTCTGGAGCATCGGGCCTTATAGAGGATAGATCTAGTGATAGTTCTAGAAATTCAGACCCTGATTGACCGCTTTGAGGAATATTCGAGAGATTTTTGTGCTCTTTGGGCGCTTCTCTTTGCCCCCGTTGCCGCCGTCCGGTACAGTCTGAACCCTTACAACAGGTTTACATAAGCCTTGACCTCTACAACACCTCGACCGTAAGGCCAAGGTTCACGTTGAGACTCAAGGGTTATGGCTACGCCAGGAGAGGCGCAAGCAATGATGGGTGCACCCCAAAACTACTTGGCAGTGATCAAGGTCGTCGGCGTTGGCGGAGGTGGCGGTAACGCCGTCAACCGCATGGTCGATGCTGGGCTCAAGGGAGTTGAGTTCCTCGCGGTCAATACAGACGCGCAGGCTCTACTGCTTAGCGATGCCGACCTTCGACTTGATCTCGGACGTGAGTTAACTCGCGGGCTTGGAGCAGGTTCGGACCCCGAGGTTGGGCGACAGGCTGCTGACGACCATCGCGCTGAGATCGAGGAGGCGCTACGCGGCTCTGACATGGTCTTCATCACGGCGGGAGAGGGCGGTGGTACCGGTACCGGTGCAGCCCCCATGATCGCTGAGATCGCAAAAGAATTAGGCGCATTGACCATCGGTGTAGTTACACGGCCATTTGGTTTTGAGGGTCGACGCAGGTCGGTACAGGCAGAGCAGGGTATTCAGCGACTAAAAGAGAAGGTCGACACCCTGATTGTTATTCCAAACGATCGCCTGCTTCAGGTATCGGATGAGCGCACCTCGATCGTCAACGCCTTCAAGATGGCGGACGAAGTACTCCTTCAAGGAGTCCAAGGAATCACCGATCTAATCACCACTCCGGGGCTTATCAACACTGACTTCGCAGACGTCAAGATGATCATGACCAACGCCGGCTCAGCGCTAATGGGTATCGGTTATGCCTCTGGCGATGGACGCGCTGTTGGCGCCGCAAGGTCGGCAATCTCAAGCCCGCTTCTTGAGGCGAGCATTGAGGGCGCACGAGGAATCCTCCTCACGATCTCTGGCCCATCTGACCTCGGACTCTTCGAGGTAAATGAGGCAGCTCAGATCATCGCTGATGCAGCACACCCAGATGCGAACATCATCTTCGGTACTGTGATCGATGACGCTCTTGGTGATGAAGTACGCGTAACTGTTATCGCCGCTGGCTTTGACCGTTACGAAGGGGAGCGTCCCTCTGCTCCTCTCGGACTTCGCTCTGAGGAAGAGTCTTTTGGAGTCGCGGGTGTCACTGACGACCTTGGTCTTGGTGACGACGACTTCGACGTGCCTGAGTTCCTTCGCTGACCTACGGGCTTGGCCCGGAGTTAATACAGTCCGGAGTAAATGCAGTGCTCAACTACGTAGATCTTGGGTGTGCGCGCGTCTGGTTTACTGATCGTCTCGGAGGCTCCTCGCAGCCTCCGTACGACTCTCTTAATCTCGCGACGCACGTTGGCGATGATCACTTAGCAGTGCGGCGAAATACCGAGTTGTTGGCGAGTCTCTGTGAGGGCACGCCGAGCGACCCAGATGCGTGGGTATATGTAACTCACGTTCATGGTGTAGAGGTTCTTCGCCTTGATGAGGCCCCAGCAGGGCGCCCCGATGCCGATGGTGCTGCAACCAATATTGTTGGGCTGCCGCTTGTGGCTATCGGGGCAGATTGCGCTCCGATCGCAATAGCTAATGACTCGGCCTGTGCCGCTATCCACTCGGGTTGGCGAGGCCTTGAGGCGGGCGTAATCAGAGAAGGTGTAGCAGCGGTGAGGGAGCTTGGTACAGGCGTCATTAAGGCCATTATTGGACCATGTATCAGCCCGGCGCACTATGAGTTTGGTGCAGATGACCTAGCCCGACTCGCAGCCGTTGTGGGGCCGAGTGTGATTGGCGAGACAAGTAATGGATCTCCTGCCCTTGACCTGCGCGCAGGAATCCGCAGTGCCTTGCTCTCCGAGCAGGTAACAGATGTTGGCGATGATCTGCGCTGTACTTTCTCTGAGCAGAGCCTCTTCTCCTTCAGGAGAGACGGGGTTACCGGGCGACAGGGCATGGTTGTGGAGCGAGTGCGTTGACAACGCAAGGGGATGAGACAGCGATCCAACGACTGAGTGAGAACCTCGAAGAGGTACGGAGTCGAATTAGCGAGGCAGCGAGACTAAGTGATCGCAACGCGTCAAGTATCCGCCTAGTCGGTATCTCAAAAACGATCGATGTAGCGACGCTCGCGTTGACTCTCGATTTAGGGCTCTACGAATTTGGAGAGAATCGAGCACAGGAACTCTTAGAGAAGGCCCCTCAGTTAGCGGGTCACAACCCTGCTCCTGTCTGGCACTTTGTGGGGCTGTTGCAGCGCAACAAGGTGGCCGCTCTCGCTCCGCATATCTCGCTTTGGCACTCTGTGGATAGGGCGTCATTGGGCGAGGCAATCGCTAAGCGTGCTCCAGGGGCCAGAGTGCTCGTTGAGGTAAATCTTGCAGAGGAGCAACAGCGCGGTGGTGTAGCTCCATCGGGCTGCGCGGAGCTCGTTGATGTGCTTCGCTCACTTGGCCTCGATGTTGCTGGGCTAATGACAGTTGCTCCCCAAATCGGCGAGCCGAGCAGATGGTTTGAGACCCTCAGGATCCTTGCCGAGGGGCTTGGCCTTGTTGAGCTATCCATGGGGATGAGCAGTGATTATGAGGCGGCGATCGCTCAGGGCTCGACAATTCTCAGGGTCGGGAACTCAATTTTCGGTGGGCGCAGAGTTATTTGAGGCAGCTCGCGTCCTCTCTAGTTGCGTGCCTTCGCTCTACCTGAGCCCTGCTGACGATTAGCGCTTCAGTTCTCGCCTGAGCCAGATATGGAGTTGGAGTGGCGGTTGTGTCCACGAAATTGGGTAATTCCCCTGTAGGATCGCTGACGCTCTAGGAGGTAGTGCAGATGCCAGGTTGGATCAAGAACACAATGAACTATCTAGGTCTCAACGAAGCCGTTGATTCCGATGATGACTACGACTATCTCGAGGGGGACGGTTCCTATTACCTCGAGGAAGATCAGGTTCCCGCTGAGGAGCCTCAGGCTGCTGCCCCAACTTACGAACGCGCGCGCGCTGCAGTACCGGCTGCAACCGTAACTCGATCCGCAGTGCGGACGATCTCCGACTCGGAGTCGCCAGCGGTTGACGTAACCAAACCGATTATTCGGCCGGTGCCTGCTTCGAGTGCACGCGTTCAAGTAGTCGAGCCGAAGGGTTTCAACGACGCCCAAGAGGTCGGGGAGCGGATCAAATCCGGGCAGCCAGTCATCGTCAATCTTCAAGGTGTAGATAGTGATCTAAAGCGTCGATTGATCGATTTCTGTAGTGGATTGACCTATGCGATTGGTGGATCGATGTCACGAGTCTCTGACCAAGTATTCCTCCTGACTCCAGCAAATGTGGATGTCTCCGATGAGGAGAAAGACCGCCTCGCCGCTCGCGGCCTTTACCAGAAGTAGCTGCAGCTCTAAATGATTATCTCTCTCGTATGTAACCTGTTAACGCTGTACATGGTGATATTGGCAGCGCGTGCCGTACTCTCTTGGTTCCCAATGAGTCCGGGTAGTGCACTAGCTCCAGTCGCTCGCATCCTCGTGGATATCACCGAGCCGGTTCTAGCTCCTCTGCGTAGAGTCATCCCGCAGGCCGGAGTGATTGACCTCTCTTTTCTGGTGGCTTTCTTCGGCCTCTCAATCATTCGAAGCATTATTTGCCATTAATCGATGCCGGTAATCGCATCTTCTGCTTGAAAATTGGCCGGATAATGACCCGAATGTCCACCACACGGGCTTAGAGCATCGCTACCATCAAAGCATGGACGTGACTTCTAAGGCATTAAGAGACATCGAGATCAAAGAGGTTCGGCGCGGATACGACTGCGATGCAGTCGATGATCTGCTCGAGCAAGCGGCAGCCACCATCGATGAATTAGAGCGTCGACTCGCTGTAGCTGAGCAGCACGCTAAAGACTCCGAAGAACAAGGATCTAATGCGCGCGCCTCAGAGGACATGCTCCAGAGGACCCTTCTGCTTGCGCAGCGTGCCGCCGAGGATGCAGTAGCAGAGGCGACAGCCACCGCTGCTGCTATAACAACTGCTGCAGACTCGCAGGCTCGTGCGACGATTCTCGAAGCAACCTCAACTGCTCAGCGCGAAGCGAATGCACAGCGACTGGCACTTGAGACCGAGGTGCGCGACTTAACTTCGCGTCGATCGGCTCTCTCCTCCGATGTCGATGCTCTAGAGCGGTTTGAGGCCGATTATCGAGATCGCCTCCGCCGCACTATCGCAGCCGATTTGGATTCTCTAGCTGTATCCAGAGAGCCTGTAGCTTCGTCTGCTCGACCGGCACTACATGATGTCGGCGAGGCGCTTGCACCGCTCCCTGTTGCTCCGGTAGTTGCTCCGGCCGCGGCGGTGGAGACCCCGAAAGAGTCTCATGAGACCGCTGAACTTACGGCCATTGAGGTTGAAGAGATTGCAGATCCATCACCTGTCTCTGATGTTCCACCAGCACTATTCGAGACAACTCCAACGCCAGAGGCGATGGATGATGACGAGTTCTTTGCTTCCCTCAGAGAGGCTGTAAACGACGACACGCCACTCGGGCCACGTGACTCTGATATTCCAGAGCGCTCAATGTTTGGCGAGGATCGCAGATCCGGCATCTTTAGACGACGCCGCTAGTTAGCGACTTCCATCGCCTCCACTCGAGGCGCTATATGAACGAGCCAGCTTTATGGTTCTACGACCTCAACCCGGGCAGATACCTCTCCGCCTTCGAGAGAGAGCAGATGCCAGCCCTCTGCTCCAGGTTCAATACTCTCCTCGATGCTCACTCGAGTTGCCAGAACCTCTCCAGCGATCGTCTCTTGGTGTGTACTGATTGCTTCGGCGGCTAGGCCTACCGCTGAGAGACTTAGGTGAATTCGATCTGCAATCTCGAGTCCCACTTCTTTGCGTAGGTCATTGAGCGCACGCACTAGGTCTCGACTTATTCCTTCGCTACGAAGTGCATCATTGAGCGTTGTATCGAGTGCGACAGCGATGCCGTCTTCTTGAGCAAGCGCGAATTTCTCGTGTGAGGCAGCGCGTACCTCAACGTCATCGGTGTTGAGATGGATCTCGGTCCCACTGATAGTTACTACGTAGACGCCGCTCTCCTCTAGAGCCGAGCGCACAACCTGGGCATCGGCGGTAGCCAAATATGCCTTGAGTGCTGGCATTAGCGGACCAGCTTTTGGTCCGAGCGTTCGGAAATTGGGATGGACCGAATAATCAAGCAGTCCATCCAAGGTTGCAACAGTCTCGAGGTCTTTGATATTTAGCGCATCCGCAATCTCTGCAACGATCGGGTCTGAGGGGCGCTTTGCATCGGGTAGGAGAACAATCGCTCGCGCGAGCGGCTGGCGAACCTTGAGCCTTGCATCGTTGCGTGCCGCCAATCCGAGGCTCACGACAGATCTCGCTATCTCCATCTCGGCCTCAAGCTCGGGGTCCAGCGCTGCAGCATCAACCTCGGGCCAGTCGCTCAAGTGCACTGATCGTGTTGTTGATCTAAGCCTCTGGTGAATTGAGTCAGAGATAAAAGGCGTGAAAGGAGCGAGGAGTAATGCGACCGTGTCAAGACATTCGTAGAGAGTCGCATGAGCCGATTGGTCAGACTCTTTCCAGAAACGAGGTCGAGACCGACGTACATACCAGTTAGACAGGTCATCGACGAAACGGTCAAGTGCCTGCGCGCCGCGCAGGGCATCGAAGCCCTCGAGAGCGTCGGTTACATCTTTGATGGTGTGATGAAGACGCGAACGTACCCACCTATCAAGTACATGAGCCGAAGCCTTCTGCTCTGAGCTGGGGCTCCAACCATCAAGGTTTGCATAGGTAACAAAGAATGAAAGCGTGTTCCAGAGGGTGAGGATAAAGCGATTGGTTGTCTCGTCGATTCCCTCGACAAACACGCGCTTCTGGGTCCACGGGCTACCCGCGCTGAACATATTCCAGCGCAGTGCATCCGCTCCGCGAGTATCGAGTACCGACCAAGGGTCGATCACATTGCCCTTAGATTTGGACATCTTCTGCCCGTCTTTATCGACGACTAAGGCAAGACACACAACGTTCTTATACGGAGCACGCCCGAATGCCATGGTGTTGATGGCTAAGAGCGTGTAGAACCAGCCACGGGTTTGGTCGATGCCTTCGCAGATGAAATCGGCTGGGAAGCGTTTCTCGAATGCGTCTTCGTTCTCGAAGGGGTAGTGCAGTTGAGCAAAGGGCATAGAGCCGGAGTCAAACCAAGCATCGAGTACTGACTCAACGCGCCTTGCTGTGCCTCCGCATGAGCCGCAGGCGATCTCCACTCCGTCGACAGCAGGCCTGTGAGGGTCAAGCGCTAGAAGATCTACTCCAGCGCTCTCAGTCAGCTCTGCTAACGAACCGATGCAGGTGTCTTTACCGCAATCCGTGCATCTCCAGACCGGAATTGGAGTTCCCCAGAAGCGATCGCGCGAGAGCGCCCAATCGACGTTGTTCTCGAGCCAGTCGCCGAAGCGGCCCTCGCGAATGTGCTCCGGATGCCAAGCAATCTGAGCGTTCTCGCGCAGCATCTCATCTTTATAGGCGCTCGTGCGGGCGAACCAGGTTGGCTTTGCCCAGTAAATAAGTGGAGTGCTGCAGCGCCAGCAATGTGGATAGGAATGTTCATGAGCGACGCTGCTCTCGAGGCGCCCAGAGACCCGAAGTCTCTCAATGATTGCCGGGTCGGCATCTTTTACCCCTACACCGGCATGGGCTGGTACAGCTGAGGTAAACGCCGCGTTTGGGCCGACAGGGTTGATGACGGGCAGGCCAGCGGCTAACCCAACCTCGCGGTCGATCTCACCAAAGGCAGGGGCGAGGTGCACCAGGCCAGAGCCATCCTCAACCGTCACAAAATCTGCAACGACCACGCGCCACGCTGCGGCAATCTGGGACTCATCATCGAGGGGAACATCGTCGAATGGGCGCTCGTAGTGTCTTCCGTCCAACTCTTCGACCGAGATTGGACCGAGTATCTCTGCGTCCTCTCCGAGTACATCCACAACTCGATTCGCAGCGATTACTAAATCTCGGCGACCGTCGCGACCGCGAACGCGCACGTACTCGACACTTGGACCTATCGCCACCCCGACATTGGAGAGAAGAGTCCAAGGGGTTGTTGTCCAGATGAGAAGGTCTAAATCGCTATCAACTAGAGGGAAACGAACGAACGCCGACTCCTCAGTTAGGTCTCTGTAAGCGCCGGGCTGGCCTAGTTCATGGCTTGAGAGCGCAGTACCGCATCTCCCGCAGTACGGAACGACCTTAAAGCCCTCGTAGATGTCGCCCTTATCCCAGAGGAGCTTGAAGACCCACCAAACACTCTCAACGAATTTTGGCGACATTGTCCAGTAGGCGCCTTCCATGTCGAGCCACATACCGATGCGCTCAGTTAGCGCCGCGAAATCGCCGACGTAGCGCTGAACTGACTCACGACAACGCGCATTGAACTCCTCAATACCAAATGCCTCGATCTGCTCTTTGCCTGAGAAGCCGAGTTCTTTCTCAACCTCCACTTCAACGGGCAAACCGTGGCAGTCCCATCCTCCCTGCCTGCGGACAAGCTCTCCGCGCATGGTGTGGAATCGAGGGTAGATATCTTTGAAGAGGCGCGCCCACGCGTGGTGGATGCCTGGCTTGCCGTTTGCTGTCGGGGGTCCTTCATAGAAAACCCACTCAGGAGCATCCGCACGCAGACGCATGCTCTCGGCGAAGACATCGCGTTCTCGCCAATCATTGAGGACTTGCTCCTCAAGGGCTACGAGGTTGAGGGGGGAGACGGGGTCAAAAGGCACGCCGGTACGGTACACGGCGCCCGCCAGGGTTCTTATGCCGAGCACATTCTGGGGCGCAATGAGGTGCTAACTGCCTCAGTATTGATAATTGGGCTCGCGGGGGCTACTCTGCGCGCCCCTCGCCCCTAGTTATGCAGGAGAGAAGATGCCCAAGGCAGTGAAGAAGACGACCTTGAATAAGACGACCTTGAATAAATCTGCCTCTAAGAAGGCGGCACCCGCCAAGAACGCGGCTAAAAAGGTCGTATCTAAGAAGGCTGCGCCCGCCAAGAAGGTTCTAGCTAAGAAGGCCGCTCCGGCTAAAAAGGTCGTGGCGAAGAAGCCCTTAGTGAAGAAGCCCTTAGTGAAGAAGCCCTTAGTGAAGAAGGCGGCTCCAGCTAAGAAGACGACCTTGAATAAGACGACCTTGAATAAGCCCGTCGCAAATAAGACGACCTCGAATAAGACCGTCGCCAAGAAGGTCGTGAAGAAGGCTGTGCCCGCCAAGAAGGCTGCTCCGGTTAAGAAGGTCGTGAAGAAGGCTGCGCCCGCCAAGAAGGTAGTGAAGAAGGCTGCGCCCGCCAAGAAGGCCGCTCCGGCTAAAAAGGTCGTGGCGAAGAAGCCCTTAGTGAAGAAGG
>JBAWWI010000034.1:0-19155 GCA_037146835.1 Actinomycetes bacterium
CGGTCACACCGGTCTCATAGGCAATTATCTGCTGAGTTCGCAGTGCCACCTTGGCGGCTGCCTCCGTGGGGAGACCTAGAGCCTCATCGAAACCATTGGTATGCAGACTCTGGGTGCCGCCTAGAACTGCAGCGAGCGACTGAACAGCGACTCGTACAACATTGTTCTCTGGCTGCTGGGCAGTGAGCATTGATCCCGCTGTCTGGGTGTGGAATCGAAGCATCTTGGATCTCTCGTCCTTTGCCCCGAAACGATCAGTCATGATTCGATACCACATACGCCGTGCAGCTCGGTACTTGGCAACCTCCTCGAAGAAGTTGTTGTGCCCGTTCCAGAAGAACGAAAGCCTCGGGGCGAACTCATCGACATTTAGCCCTGCATCAATCGCAGCCTGCACATAGGCAATTCCATTTGAGAGCGTGAATGCAATCTCCTGCACCGCGGTAGAGCCGGCTTCACGGATGTGGTAACCCGAGATTGAGATCGTGTTCCAACGGGGGATGTTGTCGTTGCAGTAAGCAAAAATATCCGTGATGATCCGCATCGACGGGCGCGGCGGATATATATAGGTACCGCGCGCTACGTACTCTTTAAGGAGATCATTCTGAATTGTCCCACCGATCGCGGTAGCGGGAACTCCCTGGCCCTCGGCGACCAATTGGTAGAGGAGAATCAGAATCGCAGCCGTTGAGTTGATCGTCATTGAGGTGGTGATCTTGTCGAGAGGGAGACCGCGAAGCAGTATCTCCATATCGTCAAGAGAGTCGATCGCTACTCCTACCTTGCCGACCTCGCCCTCAGAGCGCGGGTGGTCAGAGTCGTAGCCCATCTGTGTTGGGAGGTCGAAGGCGCATGAGAGCCCGGTCTGCCCTGCGCCAAGGAGAAAATGGAATCGCTTATTGGTCTCGTCTGCAGTCCCAAAACCAGAGTACTGACGCATTGTCCAAGGTCGCGTTCGGTACATCTGCTCATAGACACCGCGTGTGTAAGGGGCGCTACCTGGTAGGCCTAGTCGCTCATCGGGGTCGAACCCCTCGAGGTCATTCTGCGTGTAGACCGATTTGATCTCGATCCCTGAATCAGTGCGGCGGGTCTCATCTTTAGCCATAGTGGGCAAGACTACCGGCGCCGCCGCAGATACCCTAAGTGGGTGAGCCAAATTGACCCCTCTCCGTTTGGGGAGACTCCAATAGAGACCGTTGCCGGCTGGATTCGTAGCGCTAAGTCGATCTGCGTGCTTACTGGTGCAGGTATCTCAACGGAGTCGGGGATCCCAGATTTTCGCGGACCCAACGGACTCTGGACCAAGAACCCCGACGCCGAGAAGGTCTCAGATATTCGCTACTACACCACCGATGCAGAGTTGCGTAAACGTAACTGGCACGCTCGACGCACCAACGGAATCTGGGAGGCCGACCCAAACGCCGGGCATCGCGCACTTGTTGACCTTGAGAAGGCCGCCAACTTAGATCTACTCGTCACGCAGAACATCGATGGGCTTCACCTCCAGGCAGGCTCAGACCCGATGCGCGTAATCGAGATACACGGAACAACCCTTGAGGCTAAGTGCCTTGCGTGTGGATGGCGCGGCCCGATGAGCGAGACGCTCGATCGTGTAGCTGCTGGCGAAGAAGACCCCGCGTGCCTTGAGTGCGGAGGAATGCTCAAGAGCGGCACAGTCTCATTCGGCGAGTCGCTTAACAGTGCCGATCTCGCGCGCTCCATGCGCAGCGCCAAGAATTCAGATCTATTCATTGCCATCGGAACCTCCCTTGGGGTCTTTCCAGTAGCGAATCTGCCGCGCACCGCATTGAGCACGGGCGCACGCTTAATAATCATCAATGGCGAGCCCACGCCATATGACGATCTCGCCGATGCTGTCTCCCATGCACCGATAGGCGAGGTACTCCCCGCTCTCGTAGCGCTCATCTAACTCGACCGTTAATGCGACTGGTAGGGGCCAATTAGGGCTGAATATCGCACAGGTTGGCAATACCTGACCTTTGGGGTAGGATTTATCCCCGTAAGCCAGTACCACTCAACACAGACCCTTCCCAGACTCTCTCCCCAAGGGGTATTTCATGGCGAGCTTCAGAGAGCTCCTAGCCCGCGCCAAGGCCGGCATAACAGAGATCAGCCCAGCTGAGGCCGAGACACGCCTCGGCACCTCGACGTTTATTGACGTACGCGAGCAGGACGAGTTCGACGCCGGCACTATTCCGGGCGCCGTCCACATCCTGCGCGGCTTCCTTGAGAGTCAGGTCGAGAGCCGAGTCCCCGATCGTGACGCTCCGGTAGTTCTGTATTGCGCTGGAGGCATGCGCTCAGCGTTCGCGGCTGTAACCCTCAATGAGATGGGCTACACGAATGTCGTCTCGATGGAGGGCGGATTCGGTCAGTGGAAGAACGAAGGCCGCAACTGGATCACTCCAGTCTCCCTAAGCGCTGAGCAACGCGATCGTTATAAGCGTCACCTACTTCTCCCTGAGGTAGGCGAGGCAGGGCAGCAGCGTTTACTTGAGAGCAAGGTGTTGTTGCTCGGTGCAGGTGGACTCGGATCACCTGCTGCGATGTATCTCGCGGCAGCAGGTGTCGGGACACTCGGCATTGTTGATATGGATGTTGTAGATAACTCAAATCTTCAGCGACAGATTCTTCACAACATTGACCGTGTAGGCGACCGCAAGGTTGACTCCGCAAAGAAGACACTCACGCTTCTAAACCCAGATATCAATGTTGTTGGTTATGACGTGCGCTTTGGTGCCGACAATGTTCTAGACATCCTCGATGGCTACGACGTGGTTGTCGACGGTACTGACAACTTCCCAACTCGTTACCTCTTGAACGACGCTGCATTGATCAAGCGAATCCCTGTGGTTCACGGATCAATCTTCCGTTTTGAGGGCCAGGTAACTGTCTTCGATCCCTATGTTGGGCCCTGCTACCGATGCTTGCTCCCTGAGCCCCCACCACCGGAGCTTGCACCTTCCTGCGCCGAGGCCGGAGTTCTTGGGGTTCTGCCAGGGATCATCGGATCGATTCAGGCTCTTGAGGCGATCAAGTTGCTCCTAGATCTTGGAGATCCGTTACGCGGAAGACTCCTTGCATATGACGCTCTAGAGCAGTCATTCCGCACCTTCAAGGTACGCCGTGATCCGCGCTGCCCTGCATGTGGCGAGGATGCTCCAGAGATCGTGATCGCAGAGTACGACCAGCACTGCTTGCCACACGCTGTACTCGCGGATGGAAGTACCGCTGGTCACTAGTTGACCTTCTGTTCCACCAGTTCAATTAAGAGGGAGGCCCCGGCATTTGCCGGGGCCTCCCTTTATAACTGCTTCAACTCGGTTTCGTAATTTAATTACGGAGTCTTGGTCGTCTTCATGTTTGTTATCGCCTTGGGTGTTTTGATGCTCTTGAGATTGGCTTTCATCCAGTTCTTCACCTCGGCCTTGATCCCGAGAGCGGGGAGAGCCTTAGCGCCCTTTGGATTCTTCATCCCGGCGAGCACAGGAGGCTTAGGTGTCTTAGCAATCTTGTAATCAACCGAAGGTGGCTTGGATGCATCGATGTATTTCTGTAGATCGAGTTGGTCCGTAGCCGGAATACCGACTCCCGTTGGGCAGGGCAGCACTTCCTCTATATTTGAAGGCTTACTCGTCTTAAATACATTCTTCGAGAAGCAGTTTCCCTCTCCACCGAAAGTTGCTAGATCGCCCTCCCCTGAGTCGCTCACAGTGTTTCCGATAACACGGTTCTTATTCGCAAAGAAGACCGTCTTATCTGGGTTGAGCACAGAGACGATGCCGCCAATGTCGTGGTCCCAAACTCGATTCTTTGTAACGAAGTTGTCGTTACCGCCAGCTATGAGAATTCCATTCCCCTGAGCCAACTTTGCTGCACCAATCGCTGGTGTCTCACCATTGTTATTTGAGTAAACAAGGTTTCCAATTACTGTTGCTTTGCGCTGAGGAGCAAGGGCCTCTCCGTCACCACTATTCGGCACGATTCCAGCGCGGTTGTAGCGCCAGATTGAGTTCGCAACAACAAGATTGCCACCGGCGTTTGTGCCGGAGTATCCGAGGCCGTTGTACTCAGATATGGAGTCTCGGATGATCGAGTCGCAAGGGAAACACTGCCCTATGTAGAACCCTGCGTCCGGCGATCCCGAGCCGTAGTCGTGATCCAGAACGCCCTCAACGGAGTCGAATGCATAGATGCCGTAGTCACCAGTGCGCGTTGAGGTGAGATAGGAGCCTCTGTAGCCCTTTACCCCAGTCCAGAAAAACCCGTTGCGCTCATAGCGGCGTGCTGTCATGTTCTCAACGGCAACACCATTGGCGCCGATGATCTTGATCCCGTTCTCGAGTTCATACCTACCATCGAGAATTGTCTTGTTTCTATCGAGACCGCGAATAACTATGCGGTCGGTTGTTACGAGAACTGCCTCGTGGTAAACGCCCGGGGAAACAAGAACTAGATCTCCTGGCCTTGCCTTATCGACCCCACCTTGGATCGTCTTTGCATCGGCAGGCACACGGATGGTCTTAGCTTTACCACCGCTAGAGAGCGACCCGGAGCGGCCATCTCCATCTTGTGTCGAATCCTTAGGGAGAGTTCCATCTGCATTCTTTACGGTGATGGACCCAAACATTCCACGCCCGGGGGCTCCATGGAATGAGCAGTGGTATGCGTAGACGCCTGGTTCTTCAAATTTGTATTCGTACTCCTCACCTACACCGATGAGTTTGTCTCCCCATGGAGCTTTCTTCTTATCGGGGATGATGTTGTGTTCGTTGTAGCCCTCGTTGGACCAATGGATCGTTGCCCCTGGGTCGATGGCTACGCGTTGAGGCGAGAATACGTTGTCTTTCATCGTGACATTTACATCGATGTACTGCTGCACAGCAGCGCCGCTGCTACGCGTGACAGCGGAGGCAGGCGACGCAACTGCAACTATCCCAGATAGGCCCGCAGATGATGCGACGACAATCGCCAGTAGGCGCTTCAGGTTGAATGCTCTCAGGATCCCGTACTGGGCCTTCGAACCTAAATCTTTCTTCATCATTAAATCCCCCGATTAAATGTTCATAGATAAAGAATTGAAGCTCAACTACAGAACTAATAGCGAAGCGTTTGTTGATTTCCTACTTAGGATTCTTGAACGATAGCGCCAACTCAATGAGCGTGCGCGTTGCGAATCCAGTGCCACCCCGAGGCGTATACCCGCTATCCGCTCCAGCACGCGCCGGACCAGCGATATCAAGATGGGCCCATGGAGTAACACCCACGAAAGCCTCTAAAAACAGGCCGGCCGTGAGCGCTCCCCCGTAACCCCCGCTACCAATATTCTTTAGGTCTGCGATCTCTGACTCGATTAGGGGCTTGTACTCCTCTGGCAACGGAAGGGGCCAGACTGACTCCCCGACACGGTTAGCCGCAGCCTGCACTTGGTCACGCCACGAGTCGTTATTGCCCATCAGCCCTGCGATCTTGTCACCGAGTGCAACCATGCAAGCCCCTGTCAGTGTTGCAACATCAACAATCGCAGCCGCACCATCATCAGCAGCGAGCGCCAATGCATCGGCGAGGATCAATCTCCCCTCGGCATCGGTGTTCAATACCTCTACCGTCTTGCCGTTGCGGTGCTTCAAGACATCACCTGGGCGAATCGCAGTACCACTCGGCATGTTCTCAACTAATGGCGTGTATGCAACGACCTTCTGCTTCACGCCGAGGTCCCTAAGCACTGACATCGTCGCTATTACCGCAGCGGCTCCCGACATATCAGTCTTCATCGTCTCCATGCCATTGGCGGTCTTGATTGATAGGCCGCCCGAATCGAATACAACTCCCTTACCCACGAGAGCAAGAGCTGGCCCTCGTGCTCCGATTGGCGTATAGCTGATCTTTACGAACCGAGGCTTGCGTGCCGATCCCTGGGCCACACCGATAACTCCACCCATACGAGCGCGACGAATCTCTTCGGGCCCGAGTACTTGGACTCTTACTCCCTTACCGCGCAGCAGTGTCTGTGCTGCTTTCGCGAATACCTCTGGTGATTTATCGGCAGCTGGGGTATTTACAAGGTCACGCGCCCAGCAAGTTGCCTCAGAGATCAATACTCCACGATTCGCTCCAGCGAGGACGCGCGCTCCGCCGCCACCAAGGAGAGTGACACTCGCTAGTGCAGAGGCTTTTGCCTTCGTCTTGTGCTCGATGTATCGATACCCACCGAGTACGCAGCCCTCTGCGACTGCCTGAGCGGCTGCTGCTCGATCGATGGATTCGGGGGCTGCATCAAGAATGGTTGTTGCAAGCGACTTGGCCTTTGACCCACGCTTCGCTATTGCTGCTCCGCACTTGCGCAGCACCTCAAGACTTAACGCAGACTCCGTGCCTAGACCAAACACCATCGCGGCTTTGGCGGCGCCAGAGTCGCCAAGGGGGACCATCAGCGTCTCGCCGACCTTGCCCTCAAAACCAGACGAGGCGAGGAATGCAACTAGCCCGCCTGAGAGGGCCTCGTCGAGAACCTCTGCCCCTGGCCCTAAGAGCCTTCCGCTAAATACCGGAACGGCTAGCAGGTCCGCTCTCGCTCGCGACGCTGAGGTTGCGCTAACACGAAACACGATGCTCATTTGTATCCCTTTCGAGTACACGATTCTTGCATGGAAGGTTTTTATTAGAAGTTTTTATCTACACAAGAGCAGAAGATCAGTCGACGATCTCTCGGCGAGCAGGCCTAAACGCGCCCTCCTGCCAGCGGGCAAGCGTCCAGCAGAGATCTGCAAGTCGGTTGAGGTAAGGCACTACCTGACTCTCAGCCTCAAGCCATCCGAGGCGAGTTGCAGCAACGCAGTCGCGCTCTGCTCTACGCACAACGGTTCGGGCAACATCAAGCAAGGCAGAGATTCGGTTCTCGCCTGGGAGCACAAACTCAGTGGGCTGCTCAAAGCGCTCTGTTATCTCGTCAATGATGGGCTCGAGCTGCGTCACCATCTCAACAGTCACGCGGCTCGTTCCATCAGTTAATTTCGAGCGGTTCTCTGGGGAGGTCGCAAGCTCGGCGCCGACTACGAAGAGGTCCCGCTGGAGTCGGATGAGGAGCTCCAAAATCTCAGAGCCAGCCTCGGCCTCAGCCCGTGCAACACCGAGCGCCGAGACGGCTTCATCTGTTGTTCCATAGGCGTGGGGACCGACGTCGTCTTTTGAGACACGCCCCCCGAATAAAAGTGCTGTAGTGCCGTCGTCTCCACCGCGCGTGTAAATCTTCACCGCCGTAGTGTACGGCTCTGAGCACCGAGACTACGGCTCTAGCACTCACCTAAGCTCTCGCCAAAGTGCATCGCTGATGCCCAAGGACTAACTACCGCTCCTCAGCACTTAGACTCCGAGCCGATGAGTGAATTTCTGAGAGCCTTAAGCGAGCGTGTCCTAGTTCTTGACGGCGGTTTCGGGACCTGGATGCAGGCCTATGACCTTGGCCCAGACGACTTTGGTGGCCTCGACCTTGAGGGCTGCAATGAGAATCTTGTAGCGACACGGCCCGACCTAATCACGGCCATGCATGCCGACTACCTAGCGACCGGTTGCGACGCAGTTGAGACCGCAACCTTCGGAGCCTTTGGCCTCGTGCTAAATGAATATGACATTGCGGATCGCGCTTATGACCTAAACGTTGCAGCGGCAAAGTTGGCTAAAGATGTTGCAACAGACTTCTCAACTCCGGATCGCCCTCGCTGGGTAGTGGGCTCAATCGGTCCGGGCACACGCCTCCCTTCACTAGGCGCTATCTCATTTGCAGATCTACGGAATGACTATGAGGTTCAGGCCTCTGGATTGCTCGCCGGTGGAGCAGACGTACTTCTTGTTGAGACTGTGTATGACCTTCTTCAGGCAAAGTCCGCGCTAATCGCATGTCGCCGTGCAATGCAGGCAGCAGGGCGAGAGGTGCCTCTCATGGTGCAGGTAACCATGGAGACGACCGGGCGCATGCTCGTTGGATCCGAGATTGGCGCTGCATTAACAGCGCTTGAGGCAATGCGCCCCGACGTAATCGGGATGAACTGCGCTACCGGTCCACAAGAGATGACCGAGCACCTGCGCTACCTCGCGCAGCATTCACAGACCTTCATCTCATGCCTCCCTAACGCCGGGCTTCCTAGCGTTGTCGATGGCCACACGCACTACGACCTCACTCCGGTTCAGCTTGCAGACGCTCACGAGCGCTTCGTAACAGAGTTCGGAGTAAACATCGTGGGAGGGTGCTGCGGCACAACCCCAGAGCACATCGCTGCAGTCGTAGAGCGCGTTGGCGGGCGAGCACCGATGGTGCGTACCCCAACCCTTGAGCCATCTTGCTCGAGTCTCTATAGCCAGGTTCCGTTCGACCAAGAGGTCGCATTCCTTGCACTAGGCGAGCGCACAAACGCGAATGGATCTAAGAAATTCCGCGACGCCATGCTCGAGGAAGACTGGGATTCATGCGTCAATATGGCGCGTGAGCAGGTCAAAGAAGGAGCACACGTACTTGACGTATGCGTCGATTACGTAGGTCGCGACGGCGTTGCTGATATGCGTGAAATCGCAGGGCGCTTCGCGACACAGGCTGCGCTACCACTTGTATTTGACTCAACTGAGCCTGAGGTTATGGAGGCTGGGCTGCAGTTATTTGGTGGCAAGGCAATCCTTAACTCAGCCAACCTTGAGGAGGGCGAGGCCCCAGGGACGCGACTCGATCGCGTCCTGCGCCTCGCTAGCGAATACGGAGCGGCGGTTATCTGCCTAGCCATTGACGAAGAAGGACAGGCTCGCGATCTCGAGTGGAAGATGCGAGTCTGCAAACGCATCTACGACCTCGCTGTCAATAAGTACGGAATACCTCCAACAGACCTCTTCTTCGATCCGCTTACCTTTCCACTAAGCGCAGGAACAGAGGATCTGCGTGGCGATGCGATTGAGACCATCGAAGCGATCCGACGCATTAAGTCAGATCTTCCTGGCGCCTCCACGGTTCTAGGTCTATCCAACGTCTCCTTCGGGCTCAAGCCTGCAGCGCGCCACGTGTTGAACAGCGTCTTCCTCGACGAGTGCCGCAAGGCCGGCCTTGATGCAGCGATTGTGCATGCAGCACGGATCATGCCTCTCCATAAAATTGATCCGCGTGCAATAGAGGTAGCGCTCGATCTCATCTGGAACCGCCGCACCGACGATTACGACCCGCTCATGGAGTTCTTGGAGATGTTCGAGAACGTGACAGCGGGAGCGGTGGAGCGCGAGGACCGTTCTGGGTGGCCTGTCGAGCAGCGCCTGAGTAATCGCATTATTGACGGCGAGCGTGAAGGCATCGAGGCCGATCTAGATGAGGCCCTTGCAGGAGGGCGCGCCGCTCTCTCCATTATCAATGATGTATTGCTAGAGGGAATGAAGATCGTCGGGGAGCGCTTCGCTACTGGCGAGATGCAGCTTCCATTCGTGCTTCAGAGCGCGGAGACAATGAAGAAGTCAGTCGCTTATCTAGAGCCCCATATGGAGCAAGCAGACGCTGGCGGTAAAGGCGTCGTTGTACTCGGAACCGTTAAGGGCGACGTTCACGACATCGGGAAGAACCTTGTTGACATTATTCTCACGAACAATGGCTATGAAGTTCACAACATCGGCATCAAAGCACCTTTAAGTGTTTTCTTAGATAAAGCACGCGAGGTAAACGCAGACGCAATTGGTATGAGCGGTCTCCTCGTAAAGAGCACGATCATCATGCGTGAGTATCTACAGGAGATGAACTCGCTCGGTTTTGCCGGTACCCCTGTGATGCTTGGTGGCGCAGCCCTTACACGCAGTTACGTTGAGTCAGACCTTCGAAAGATCTATGAAGGCAGGGTATTTTACGGGAAAGACGCGTTCGAGGGACTTCGGACGATGGATACTCTCATGCAGGGCAAGAAGGATGGAAACCTTGATCCTGAGTTTGGGCGCGCCGAGGGAGCAAAGCGCAGCACCCCACGACGTAGTGAGCAGGTTGAGGATGAGATCGAGATCCCATCGCGCTCAGATGTTGCAACTGACGTCGAGATCTTTAAGCCGCCGTTCCTAGGGCATCGAGTAGCTAAGGGCATCGCGCTCGACGATATAGCTGCATACATAAATGAGACTGCACTATTTAGAAACCAGTGGCAGTTCAGACCTGAGAAAGGCAGCGGCGGCTCTGAGTCTGATGTCGAGTTTAAGAATCGCATTCGACCGATACTTCGTGCCGAGCTCGATCAAGCAAAAGCAGAGGGCTGGCTCGTACCGACTGTTTCGTGGGGCTACTTCCCTGTCAACAGCGAGGGATCGGACCTAATCATCTGGAGCGACGACACGCGCCGTAACGAGCGAATGCGCATGAGCTTTCCACGTCAGCGACGAGCACCATTTCACTGCATCTCGGATTTCTTCCGCTCAACTGATTCCGGAGATGCCGATTATGCGGCGTTCCATGTCGTGACTGTTGGCGAGGAAGCATCGATTAAGGAGCGGGAACTCTTCGCGGATGACCGCTACGCCGACTACCTACGTTGCCACGGGTTGAGTGTTGAGATGACTGAGGCGCTCGCAGAGTTATGGCATCGTCGCATTCGCGAGGATTGGGGTTTCGCCGATCAGGACGGACCAAACCTTGCTGGGCTCTTTAGGCAGCAATACCGCGGCTCTCGATACTCGTGGGGTTACCCCGCATGCCCAGACCTTGAGGAGCAAGGCAAGCTCGACGAGTTGCTTGACCTGGGTTCAATCGGCGTAAAGATCACGGAGGAGTTTCAGCTCACTCCCGAGCAGAGCACCTCGGCGATCATCGTCCCGCACCCTGAGGCTAAGTACTTCGTAGTCTGATCACGCGTCTCGCTGATTTGATATGAGAAGCGAGAGTTAGAGCGCTAAATGTTTCGACAACCGAGCAACGGGTTTACTCCGCCTCCGATGTCGATCGCATAGACGCAGACCTGGCTGCCTCCGCCAGAGAGTGTGGTATCAAAACCATGAAGCGCTCCATAGGAGTAGAAGATGGCTCCGACATCTGGGCGCGAAAGGTTTGCAGTAGTTGCAGCCCTAAATACGCCGTCGACATAAACGTGGAGGGTAACTGCGTTAGCGCTATCCGGGTCTATTACCCAACCCGTGACGCGAATACCACCGGGGGTTCGGCTGACGCTCTCAATGCTCCCAAATGGCTGGCCCGTGACCGTGAGGGTTCTACATCCGAGCAGGGGATTTACTCCCCCGCCGACGTTGATCGCATAGACACAGTAGGTAGTTACGCCGGTCGTAGTTGTTGGAACGACCGCGTCGAATCCGTGGTTAGCACCCCACGCAGGGAAGACTGCCCCGACATCTGCTCGAGTTGTATTTGCGCTAATTGCAGAGACAAATTGACCGTTTGCATAAACATGGAGAGCTACCGCACCTGCAGTATCAGCATCTAGTGACCATCCGCTAAGCCTCACTCCACCTGCTACACGCCCAGCTGCCTCAAGACTCCCGAGAGGCGTTCCACCAAGAACAGTCGTGCAGCTGCCGAGTCGCGGATTGGTGACGCCATCTGCAATGTTTATTGCATAGAGGCATACCTCGCCCCCCTGCAGCGGCACAACCGCGTCGAATCCGTGGGCATCGCCGTAACCTGGGAAGTAGTTCGAGAAACCAGGGCGCGAGAGGCTTGCTGGTATTGCAGCCCCGACGCCACCCGCGTATACATGTATCGAGATTGGATCTGCAGAGTCTGGGTCAAGCGCCCAGCCAACAACTCGAACTCCACCGGGGACACGCGACACAGACTCAACGTTCCCAATCGGCGTAGGCCCTATCAAAGTGCTGCAACCAAGTTGTCGCACCGCTACGCCAGGTCCGACGTTTACAACGTAGACACAGAGGTTTCCTCCAGAGACTGGAGCCACCGCATCAAAACCGTGATTAGCGCCATAGGGAGGGTACGCGGCGCCAATGTCTGGTCGAGCAACCCCCGCAGGAATCGCCGCGGCCAACGCACCGTCTCGCGTCACCAGAATTGTTGCCGCTGTACCGAGATCGGGGTCAAGCCCCCAACCGCGTATCAGGGCGCCACCCGGCGCGCGACTTATTGAGTCAAGCGCTCCAACAGGATCAGGGCCAGGGATTACTCCGCAACCGAGGGGCGTGTCTCTAGAGCCGGTCCCAACGTTGACTCCGTAAACGCATACGGTGCCGCCGGTCGTGACTGGCAGCACGCCATCGAAGCCATGGTTGGCTCCGAAATTAAATACGGCTGCAACATCGGGTCGATATCCGTTCGCAAGAATCGTGCCAATCGGATTGTCGTTTAGAGTTGCGCGAACAGAGATTGCATCCGGGGTTGATACATCAAAGCTCCACCCACCGACGTGTACTCCCCCAGGGACGCGCTCAACTAGATCAGTGCGCCCAGCAGGGTCAGCTCCGGCAGCTGCAAGTGCAGGGATGCCGTTCCATACCAATACCCTTTGATACAAGGAGATAATGGTGGCGGCATAGGTAGTTGAGCTAGCCCAGTTGCCATTACCCATTTGGTTCCAGGTAGCGGCACGGCCTTTTGCAAAGAATGTATCGAAGTTATAAATAGCTAACGCAGGGTCGTATGTATAGACGCCGTTTACAGTGCGGCGTCCGTACCACTCAACAACCGGCGCGTTGTGTAGACCGCTTGCACGCGAGTTGATATCCGCGTAGTTCTTTAGGTGCTGAACCTGGGCGCGCACTCCAGTGCGAGCGTTAGGGAAAGGCCGACCCGAGTTACAGGTGTCGCAGGCGCCCATCCCAGCGAAGTTGTAATCGGTTGGTTTGACCATGCTGCCAACAAAACCGAAGTAGCCGGTCTCAACAATGGACTGGATAAATGCGATATCACCGCGAAGATTCTCTGCCACTCCCTCATCGACAAAATATGAGGCCAGGGCGTCGATATTCTCTCCAGGAACATTGAGAGTTCGTCCGGTGGATCGATACCAAGCAGCGAGCTGAGCAGAGTTGAGGACCGGCGGGCCGATAACTGGAACTGTGATCGCATCCGCAGAGGCGGGCGTTGCGTTAACCGCAAGTGACACCAGACCGGCAGATACAAAACCAACAGCGAGAAGAGCAAACGCAGTGACGATCGCTATGCAGCGCTCGCGCATCGGAACGCGACGCGCGCGTCCGCGCGACGGAGTGGAGCTGCTTGAGGAGTAGTTGTCTGGATTCATATTTAGATTCTTGAGTATGAGGGCACGCATAGTGCCGATGTTGCTGGTGTTAACTTATGTTGCCGGTGTTGTAGATGATGTGGTAAATGAGGTTAGGGCCCAGCGACTCCAAATGCATGTCAATCTGGGCTCCGTCCGATGTTTATAGGCTGCTTATCGGCTGTCTATCGGCTGTTTATCGGCACCCGTGGCCCATTTCTCAACCTGAGGCCACACCTTTATTACGCTGATACCTTTAGTACTCCGATTACTACTCCGTTTTTTGGGCAAAAAACTCGCGGCTACCCCAAATAGGGCGAAAAACTTGGCCTATCCTCCGTTTAAGGGCCCCTCACCTCGGGCCGTCGCCTAGCCTGCAGCCTGATGAAGGGCCTAATTCTCTCCGGGGGCGCTGGTACACGCCTGCGCCCCATAACCCATACGAGCGCCAAGCAATTGGTGCCGATCGCCAATAAGCCAATCCTCTTCTATGGAATCGAGGATATGGCCGCCGCTGGCATCAAGGAGATCGGCATAATTGTCGGGGATACTGCGGCCGAGATTGAGGCCGCCGTAGGTGATGGATCACGCTGGGGAGTGACGGTTACCTATATTCCCCAAGACGCCCCGCTCGGCCTCGCTCACTGCGTACTCATTGCCTCCGATTACCTCGGCGATGAAGACTTCGTGATGTACCTCGGCGACAACATGCTCGAGCAGAACCTCACAGATTTTGTCACCAACTTCACAGAGGCACGCAGAGCTGGCGGTGCCGATGCCCCAACAGCACAGATTCTCCTGGCGCACGTCGATGACCCACGCCAATTTGGAGTTGCTGATGTTGGCCCCGATGGCGATATTCGCGGCCTCGTCGAGAAGCCAGATAATCCCCCATCCGATCTTGCGCTTGTCGGCATTTATCTCTTTGACAAGACCATCCATGAGGCTGTGCGCTCAATTAAGCCATCGGAGCGCGGTGAGCTCGAGATTACTGACGCAATCCAGTGGCTTCTAGAGCAGGGACTGCGCGTAAGCCATGAGGTTCTCAAAGGTTGGTGGATTGATACGGGCAAGAAAGATCCACTACTTGAGTGCAACCGCCTCGTGCTTGAGACTCTTGAGACCTCAATCGTTGGAACGGTCGATGCCGACTCCACACTTGAGGGCCGAATCGTGGTTGAAGAGGGCGCAGTGATTATTAATTCACGAGTTAGAGGCCCTGCAATTATCGGTGCAGGCACACGGGTCGTTAACTCCTATATCGGACCCTTCTCCTCTGTATCATCGAATTGTCAGATAATCGACTCAGAGCTTGACCACTCCGTAGTGCTCGAATCTGCTCAAATTGTAGGCATTCATCGCATGACAGACTCTTTAATCGGACGTGACGTACAGGTGCTTCACTCCGATACAAAACCTCGCGCACTCCGTCTAATGCTTGGCGACGACTCGAAAGTAGAGCTTGACTGAAATGGCAACTGTTACTGAATCTGATGTAATCGCAGGGGTGTATCTCGTAGACCCAACAATCCACGGCGATGAGCGCGGTTACTTCATTGAGACCTACCGTCGCCAGTGGTTTCCACAAGGTCGCGAGATGATCCAAGGAAACCGCGGCGATCGTCAAGAGGGTTGCATCGTCGGCCTGCACTACCACCTGCATCAAGCTGACTACTGGTATATCCCGTATGGCAGAGCGCGAGTAGTTCTCCACGATCTACGCGTTGGTGGCCCAACCGATGGGGCAACTCTCTGCCTAGATCTCGGACTGCGCGAAGACGGAACTCATAACCACGGCGGGATCTTTATTCCACCTGGCATTGCTCATGGGTTTGCATCGCTAACCGATATGACAATTACCTACCTAGTCGATGGGTACTACAACGCTCAAGATGAATTAGGCGTTGCATGGGATGACCCTGAAATCGCAGCGGATTGGGGGCTCGCTAACCCCATCCTCTCTGAGCGCGACGCAACCAACCCTCTTCGTAGCGAGATTGAACCCCGTGTGCGCCCTGCTTGGGCAATGCGCACCTGAGATAAGGAAACCAATGCGCCTCTTTGTTACTGGCGGTGCCGGATTTATCGGCTCCAATTACGTTCGCTATGTATTAGATAACACCGACGACACAGTGACGGTCTTTGATGCGCTCACTTACGCCGGCAATCTAAATAATTTCAAGGGTCTAGAAGATAACCCTCGTTTCTCCTTTGTAAAAGGCGACATCACCGATCGTGAGTCAGTAAGTGCCGCTATGCCTGGCCACGATGCTGTAGTTCACTTTGCTGCCGAGAGCCACGTAGATAGATCAATCGTTGACCCTGACGCATTTGTAAAGACCAACTGCGATGGAACAAACGTCATGTGCGATGTAGCGCGAAGGCTCGAGGTTGATCGCTTCCTGCATATCTCAACCGACGAGGTCTACGGCTCAATTGAAGAGGGGTCTTTCTTCGAGACCGACCCGCTTGGTCCTCGGTCTCCATACTCCGCATCCAAAGCCGGATCCGATCTCATCGCTCTTGCATACCAAGAGACCTACGGACTCCCAGTTGTAGTAACACGATCCTCTAACAACTTTGGGCCTTACCAATTCCCAGAGAAAGTAATTCCCCTGTTCGTCACCAATCTGCTTGATGGCAAGAAAGTGCCGCTCTATGGCGACGGGCTCAATGTTCGAGACTGGTGCTACGTAGAGGACAACTGCAGTGGCGTTGATGCGGTGCTACGCAAGGGAGTCATTGGCGAGATCTACAACATCGGTGCAGGTAATGAGGAGCCCAATAGGTTCCTCACAGACAGCATCCTTGAGATTCTCGGCTTCGACGACTCCATGATTGAGTACGTCGAGGATCGCCTTGGGCATGACCGCCGTTACTCGATCGATACCACCAAAGCACGCTCTCTCGGGTGGGCTCCAAAACGCGATTTCCGTGAGGCACTAGAGGCGACTGTTGCTTGGTACAGCGATAACCGCTGGTGGTGGGAGCCACTCCGAACGAAGCAGGGTTAATGCGCGTTCTTATTACCGGCGCAGCCGGGATGCTCGGGAACGAATTGGTATCCGCCTTCTCGGATCATGAAGTCACTGGGCTTGCTCACCGCGACCTCGACGTCGCGGATAGAGACGCAGTGCTCGATGCTGTGAGCACGATCAAGCCTGGATTGATCCTCCATGCTGCGGCTTGGACTGCAGTAGACGCATGTGAATCTGATCCTGATAAAGCATTCGCCATCAATGCTCTTGGGTCTAAATACATTGCCGAGGCTGCCGATAAATGCTCTGCACGGGTAGTGGCTTACTCGACTGATTATGTTTTCGATGGCGCATTGGATCGCCCTTACTCGGAGACCGACACTCCGTCGCCTCAGTCGGTCTACGGGGAATCTAAATTACGCGGAGAAGAAGCCTTCAGCGACGAGGCTGTAATCATGCGGGTCTCGTGGGTCTCTGGATTTCACGGAGCCAACATGGTCAAGACGATTCTGCGCCTAGCAGCGGAGAACCCAATTCTCAGGTTTGTGGATGACCAAATTGGTTACCCAACCCTCGCCGCCGATGCCGCGGCGATGACCCGCCTACTTGTAGATCAAGAACGCTCAGGCCTATATCACGTTACAAATCAGGGCGAAGTCTCATGGTTTGGCTTTGCTAGAGAAGTACTTATCGCTGCCGGCCTCGACCCAGAGCGCGTAGAGCCGATTACAACTGCAAGCCTTACCCCTCCGCGCCCTGCCAAACGCCCCGCAAACTCCAGGCTCGAGAATGCAGCCCTAAAGCGAGACGGTATCGAACTACTCCCCGACTTCAGAGAGCCTCTCTCGCTCTTAGTTGCACGTCTACGGGGCGAGTAACGAGGGGCAATGACCAAGGGGCTCGATAGCGCAGAACAGTCGCAGGGAGCCAAGCCACGTGTTCGAGTTGTGGTTGTTGATTACGACGGCGGTGAGACAACCCTTGCTTGCCTGAGATCTTTAACAGCCACAAACTGGCCGGAGGACTCTCTTGAGATAGTGCTTGTTGACAACGCCTCCGCTAAACCTGTGACAGCGCTTGTTCGGAGTGAACTCACAAGAATTCGCGTCATTGAGAGCAGTGAGAATCTAGGTTTCGGCGGTGGCTGCAACCTAGGCATAGGAGATCTCACTGGAGTTGATTACGTCGCGCTAATCAACAACGACATCACCGTCGAGCCTGAGTGGCTTTCACCCCTCGTTGATGCAGTTGCTAAGGACCCGCGCATCGGCGCATCCTCGCCAAAAATTGTTCTTGCATCGCGATACCGGAAGATCAGTATTAGATCCGATGTCTCTACCCACGGAAGAGGAGATAAACGCACATTAGGGATCCGCATCGACGCAGCGCGCGTAGGCGGCGTGGACGTAACACGTGATGTTCGTTACATCAGCGGTACCTGGGGGCCTGAGCTGCAGAGCGACGGATCATTGAGTGTGTGGACCAATGGATTGGCCGAGCTTCTGATCCCATTCTCAGAGGAGGGCACGGAGGAGTGCGAGTTACTCCTATCTGCCTTGGGGCCAGTTGAGGTATTCGTCGATGAGGCGGGTGCGGAGACAAGTAGCGCAAGAGCGAAGATCTCTTCTCAACCGCAGTGGGTATCGATTCAAGCTACGCGCCCGACAATCGAGGTAATCCAAAATACCGGCACTGAGATCATCTCTGATGGGTTTGGGGTCGACCGCGGCTACCTCGAGATTGATAACGGTCTACACGATTTACCCGGAGAGATAGCCGCGTGGTGCGGCGGAGCGGTACTACTCAAATCCGAGTACCTGCGCGCATCAGGACGGTTCGACTCCTCACTCTTCCTTTACTACGAAGACGTTGACCTCTCGCTGCGCGGGAGCACGCTTGGATGGCGATACGTTTACGAACCTGCTTCAGTGGTGCACCACATTCATGCTGCTACCGCATCGCGGAACTGGGGCAGGAGCGAGCAACTAAAAGAGCGCAATCGGCTCGTGGTACTGCGCAGACATGCGGGTTTGATGGCCGCTACAAAAGCCTGGATCAATACAGCGGGGGCTACTGCTGGATTTGCAAAACGCGACATAGTCTCGCCATTGCTCCACGGGCAGAAGCCTCGACCTGCCTATGTTGTTGCTCGGCTGCGCGCACTCGCAGGTGCAGCAGCATCCTTCTTATCTGGTCGCTGAGTTACCCTTATTTCTCAGACCTATTCGGCGCGCCACTGACCCAACGGATCTGCGTAGACCACTCGGGCTCTTTGGAGCGAGCATCACTCCACTTACAAGGTCAGGGGCTCTACGCGGAGTACGGCACCACTCGACCAGAGGTGCCAAAGCGACCTCCCATGTATGCCCCTTGGCCTGAGTTAGCGCACAAGACGAGAAACGTTCACGAGTCGATTCATCTAAGAGAACTCTAAGTGCATTCGCGAAACCATCGACATCGCCAGGGGCAATCGCAATTCCAGCACCAGCTGCAGCGATTGAGGACATAAGGTCATCACCGCCAGTAGCGACTGTCGGGCGCCCAGCCCATAATCCGTCTAGAAGGCGCGTGCGGTATGAATAGCGCGTCTCAACATGGTCTCGGTGAGCGCTCACCATTACATCTGCCTCGAGCAGATAACCGCCAAGGTCTGCAAACGGCACCCAATCAAGGAACGTAACTATCTCATTCAGCGCGTTTTCACTGACAAAATCTCGCGCTGCACGAGCCGCTGGAGTTTCTCCTACATCAGGGTTCGGGTGGCGAGAGCCTGCAAATACAAGGTGTACCGGATGGCCCTCAGCTGCGAGCGCTGCTGTTGCTCTGATAACAGTCTCAGGATCGAACCAAGGGTAGATACCGCCACCCCACCAAAGGATTATGTCGTCACTGCCAATGCCTTTATTGCCAAGACCCTCACTGCCAAGACCCTCACTCACTCCTCGAAGCACTTCGCTAGTAGAGGG
>JBAWWI010000035.1:0-18997 GCA_037146835.1 Actinomycetes bacterium
ACGAGACTGTCTACAAGATCGTGCGCGGCAACGCGATCAAGATGCTCCACCTACCACTCGACCGCTGATCCCGGCCGAATTTGATAGGTAAGTGGTAGGCGATTAGCGCGCAAGTGGTAGCCAATTGGTAGTCAAGTGGTAGCCAAGTGATAGCCAAACGATATGGAGTCTGCACCCTGCACAGGGTGCCTTTAGAAGGGAATTCGTGTGACTAAGACGCTCTCAGGTGACGACTCTTATCGCTTGCTTATCGGTGATGAATGGCAATTGGGCGGGGATGGCACATACCCAATCATTAATCCTGCAACAGAAGAGATTGTCGGCGAGGCGCCCGAAGGCTCGGTAGATCAGGCACTTGCCGCCGCCGCATCGGCGAGAGCTGCGTTTGATTCATGGTCGCAGACAACCCCCAAGGAGCGCGCTTCACTTCTACAGGCGGCTGCTGACGCTCTTCGCAGCCGCGTTAAAGAGTTTGTTCCGCTAGTGATCTCGGAGACTGGGTGCACTGCAACGGTCGGGCGCACAATGCAGGTACCTCAGGCCGCGACGCGTTTTGAGCGTTACGCACAGGGCGCACTCGAGCCAAGCGTGATTCCACTACCTCCGCAGGAGATGCCCTCAACCGCTCTTGCGCCTGGTGGGATCATTGGAGCACTGGCACGACGCGCACCAGTTGGCGTCGTTGCATGCATCACTTCATACAACTTCCCGATTGTAAATATGGTTGGAAAGATTGCACCGGCGCTCGCGATGGGGAACACAGTTGTGGTGCGCCCAGCTGGCCAAGACCCGCTCGCTGTTATTGAGCTCGTAAAACTCCTCAACGATGTCGGTTTCCCTGCCGGCGTTGTAAATGTCGTGACAGGTTCAACACCTGCGACCGGTGAGGCACTAATCGCATCGCCAGATGTAGATATGGTCTCGTTTACTGGGAGCACCGGCGTTGGGATGCGGATCGGTGAGGTTGCTGGTCGCACTATGAAGCGTCAACTCCTCGAGCTCGGCGGTAAGGGCGGAGCACTAGTGCTCGACGACGCCGATCCCAAGACTGCAATTGGAATGATCTCATCTGTCTGGGCTTTCCACTCCGGTCAGATCTGCACCGCACCAACGCGCGCCATTGTTCACCGCTCTATTTATGAGCAGGTTGTAGAGGGACTTACCGCAGCGGCTGGGCGCTTGACCGTTGGGGATCCGCTGGAGAAGACAACTGTTGTTGGGCCAGTCATCACTGAGGCTCATCGGGCGCGAATTGAGTCCTACATACAGGCCGGGCGCGACGAGGGCGGCGAGATCGTTGCTGGTGGAGGTCGGCCTGAGCATATGGAGAAGGGCTGGTATGTCGAGCCAACATTGATTGCAGGATGCCGCCCTGATATGCGTGTAGTCAAAGAGGAGATCTTCGGGCCCGTAATAGTTGTTGTGCCCTTTGATGATGAAGACGAAGGCATAGCGATTGCGAATGGCACCGAGTTCGGGCTCTACGACTACGTATTCTCAAAAGACTCTGCTCGCGCTATGCGCGTTAGCCGTCGAATGCGTGCCGGAAACATCGGCATCAATACCGTTCAGCGCAATCATGAGACCCCGTTCGGTGGAACGAAGTACTCAGGCGTAGGGCGCGATGGCGGTTCCTTCGGTCTGCACGCTTATACAGACCTGCAGTCTGTTGTATGGCCTGGGTGATCTAGATGACCCACAAGACTGTCTCCGTCATCCCAGCCGGCCAACTTGCATACGGAATGCAGTTACCTACTGTTGCATTGAGCAATGTTGTAGCTGCACCTTGGGAGAGGGAAGCAGGTACCGCGGAGCTACTGCTCGCCGCCCAGGCAGCAGATCGCTCGGGCTTCTTCTACGTCGCTGTCTGCGATCACATTGTGATTCCACGCGATAAAGCCGAGACAATGTCGACTACCTGGTTTCATCCTGTAGCGACTCTTGCGTGGGTTGCTGGGCAGACCACGAATGTGAATCTCCTCACCAACGTGTACATACCTGCGTATAGGCACCCACTCGATACAGCGAAAGCTTTTGCGACACTCGATGCGCTCTCAGGCGGTCGAGTGATCCTTGGAGTTGGCGCTGGCCATGTTGAGGGAGAGTTCGATGCACTAGGACTCGACTTCTCTAATCGTGGCCCCGCCACTAATGAAGCAATTGATGCGATCGTAGAGGCTTGGCTCAATGAATTTGTTGGCGATGTAGGTGCCGCTCCTCGCCCAGTTCGCCAGCCTCGACCACCGATCTGGGTAGGTGGATCAAGTGCCCCCGCTATGAGGCGCGTCGCAGAGCGCGGGGATGGTTGGATTCCGCAGGGGACGCCTCGCAAGAAGATGCCGGAGTCGATTGCCTACATACTCGAGCATCGTGATCTTGTGCGCCCAGGAGAGGCTCTAGAGATAGGCGTGATCACAGAGGCGATCTATGTTGGTGAGACCGATCAGGATCTGCCTCGTTGGGTCTTAAAAGGCTCACCAGATTCGATAGCAGAGTCTCTAAATGAGTACGGCGAGATGGGCGTATCACATCTTCAGATTCGTTTTATGGCGCGCGATTGCGCCGAGCTCTGTGATCAGATGGAGAAGTTTGGTGCCGAGGTCGGCCCAAACCTAACTAGGTGAAGTAGGACAACATGACGCTCTTTACGATTAGACAAGATTTCCGGGCGCCTTCATTTGGACCTACGTCCCAGGCAGAGATTTACTCTGAGGCAATGGCTCAGTATCGATGGGCTGACGAGATCGGTTTCGATTTTGCGGTTATCTCAGAGCATCACGGCTTGGATGATGGCTGGATCCCTTCGCCAATCGTCGCTGCCGCAGCAGTTGCGGGTGCAACGAAGCGCATCCCGATCATGCTCTCTGCGGTAATTGTTCCCCTCCATGACCCCATTCGACTCGCTGAGCAACTCAGCGTGCTTGATCATTTGAGTGAGGGAAGAGTATGGACTGTTGCCGGTGCGGGTTATAGGGCAGTCGAGTTTGAGATGGCAGGCGTTGATATGAAGCGCCGCGGTGCGCTCTTAGAGTCGCACCTTCGCACGATGCTTCAAGCCTGGACGGGGGAGCCCTTTGAGTATGAGGGTCGAACGGTGCGTGTTACGCCCAAACCCTTTAGCGATCCTCACCCTCGAGTTCTTGTTGGTGGCGGAGTCGAGGTAGCGGCTCGTCGTGCGGCGAGGCTTCATCTCCCCATGATGCCTATGAACACGGAGCCAAAACTTCAAGAGTGGTACCACGACGAAGCAGAGAAGGTTGGGTACACGGGCGGCTTCGTGATGGTGCCTCAGGGGCCTACCTTTATTCACGTAACTAATGATCCTGAGAAGGCATGGGCCGAGATAGGCGACTACCTGCTCTACGAGACCCAGACATACGCTTCATTTCAAACTCCAGGCCAATGGTCAACGCCGAAAGTTGATGCGAGCAACGTCGAGGATTTAAAGAAGAGTGCTCAGATCGTCGTGGGTACTCCAGAGCAGGTTATTGAGGCTGCGAGATCGATTCCGCAATTTGGTGCGATGACCTTCAACCCCCTTGCAGGCGGATTGCCGCCGAAGTTGGCGTGGGAGAGTCTCGAGCTTTTTGCAGCAGAGGTCTTGCCGAAGTTACGCGTTGATGGGTAGAGCAAGTCAGCTCCGAGCCGACACACTTCTAATACCGTCGTTTAGCTAATGAACGAAGCGTCGCTGCCCCCTGAACTTGTAGTACCTGCGGCCGCTCGGCTCAGCCCTGATCGACCGAACTATGCACTCATCTGTGCCGCACACTCTGCAGCGCTCGAACGTGGCGAGAGCGGTTACATAGACCCTGTCTCAGGTCTGTTTGTGATGACAGCGCAGTACCTTTGGTCGCATGGTGCTTGCTGTGAGAAGGGCTGTAGGCACTGCCCTTACATCGAGAGGTAGCAATTCGCGCGATGCGGCCTCTGGAGATGTGCTGCGAGCAGTTAGATCGAGATCAACAACGCTGCTAGAGCGATAGTGATGCTCCCAATGGTGACTGCGGTAAGCAGGTGCAACTCTGTGGTGTGGCGACCTGTTGCTGTGCTGCGAGAAATGCGGTGCGCCCCACGAAGGCCGAAAGCCCAGACGAGGGTCCCTATGAGCACAACGAATAAGGACACAATCTCAGTAGTCCCTCGGATCGTCAATGCCCGCCTGCCAATTGATGCAATGATGACAATCATCGCAAGCCCAGTTCGGCTCCAGGCAAGGTCGGTTCGCTCTCCGGCTAAACCGCCCTCGGGATCATGCGCCTTAGGCGACACCGTCAGGCGCCGTGCTGGAAGGCCGCAAGCACAGCCGCGATGAGAGCGACTACAACGACTCCGACCGTGAGCATACGAGGTAGCCCTGAGCGCGGCAGCGGAAGTTCATGCCTCATCGCATGTTCATTTGCATTCCATTCGCGAAGCGAAGCAAACGACATGTATGCACCGAGGAGAATCATGGGGATCGCCAGGACACGACGACCGAAGTCAATCTCGAGTTTCGGCAGGACACCTACCACGACCACTCCAGTTGCGATTAGAGCGAGAGCGGTTCGATTCCATGCGAGAAATGTGCGCTCGTTGGCATAGGTAAATCGAACGTCGGGCTCAATCTCTCCGTTCGACTCGCTCGTGCTCGGCGCTGAGTCTTGATTGGGTTCTGGTTCACTGTTCATCGCAGATGAACCTACTCGCCAACCTTATGGCGCTAGTGGTTCTGTGCGGTTCGGCCTCGATATCGCTATTGGGTAGAGATCAGATCGCCCGGTCCTCTACGACGGTTGCCTCTCCTATCTCGGCCATGAGATTGAGGAACGGCACTGCGTCAAAGGCCTCGGGCCCTAGAACCCCAGCGCCGGACCAGACCCCTGTAGCGATGAGCTCCATCGCAACTACCGGGTTGATGGCTGTCTGCCAGACGACGGCCTGCGCAGAGTGCTTGCGCATTGTCTCTTCATTATCAGCAACGTGATACAGGTATGTAGCTCGCGGCTTGCCGTCTTTACCTGTCCCGGTCACATAGGTACCCGCGCAGGTTTTGCCACTCATTCGGTCGCCGAGCGTTGCTGGGTTGGGGAGCGACGCTGCAACTAAATCTCGTGGTGACACGAGATTGCCTTTCACGAGAACAGGCTCAACGCGATCAAGTCCGAGTTTGTTGAGTGTCTTTAGAACATCAATAAACTCGTCCCCGAGTCCGTACTTAAAAGTAACTCGCTTTGCGTCAATCCACCTCGGAATCAGAGCAACCTCTTCGTGCTCGACATTTACGCACTCGACATCGCCTATGCCCGCGGGGAAAGTAAAGACCTCAGGCTCAGAGAACGGCTCGGTCGTATACCAACCGCGTTCTCTCTCCCAAATAAGTGGGGGATTAAGACACTCTTCAATTGTCGTCCAGATTGAGAAAGTTGGTGCGAAGTCGTATCCCCCAACTACGAGATTGGCTCCGTCGCGCACTCCTATTTCATCTATCTCCGAGAAGAGGTGATCTTGGGCATAACGAGCAAAGACATCTGATAATCCTGGCTCGACACCCATTCCGCAGAGCGCGAGCAGCCCGCGCTCTTCCCATGCACCCGACTTTGCGAACTGCTCTTCACCGAGCATTACTCCGGTCTTGGAGTACGGAGAATCGATATGGCGCCTTGAGAGGCTCATAGCCATATCTAGGTAGTTCGCTCCGGCCTCGAAAGCTGCATCGAAAATCGGCATCACGAATCGCGGGTCGGCGGCGTTCATGATCACATCGACATTGATATCGCGTGCCAGTGCAAGTATCGAGGCTGTATCACTCGCATCTACTTGAGCAGAGGCGAAGCGTGAATCCGCTGTCTTTTTAGCAACATCGCGAGCGCGAGCTTCATCTATATCGGCGATAGTTATATGTTCAAAGAAGTCTCTACGCGATGCGGCTGTTGCGATCGCTCCCCCGACGCCACCTGCCCCTACAACGAGAATCCGCATACGATCTACCAGAGCTCATCTGTATAGGTGTCAGTGCCCGGTACCGTTGCTCGAAATGGCGATGCGAATACCACTTTTCCAAGGCCGGCAGCTGCGAACTCGTCCCCAAGTGCTGCGAAGTTTGCGTCCCACGCTTCTACCGGGTCGCCCTCTAAGAAGAAGAGTTGTAGGACCCGATCGCGAGACTCGTCTCGCGGAACATCTGATGGAGCATCAGCGAGCAGTGGAATCGGGGTAAAGCGAACCATCTGATCGGCCGGTAGTGGGCGTGACTCAGACCAAGTGTTGACCTGATCGAGCGTTACTCCCTCAGCGAGTTCAAACATGAACATCGCAAGCCCTGGGTATCTGCGGTCAAGCGCTAACTCGGTGGGGACGCCATCCTCGGTTGCATGCTGCTCGCCGGCCACCTTGTACATCAGGGTATGTACGTGGTCGCGATGGGGGAACATGCGGTCATTCTCGTGGAGCCAATTGACCTGGTCAGTGCCCCATTGAATCCACTCGCCGAACTTGCCAGCGAGAATCCAGTACAACGCTAGGTAGGAACCCTTACTGGTATCCGGAGCAAATGATGAGTCAGCTGGATAGCGCTTCGCTTTGCAGTCGCTCGTTGCAACAAAGCGCGTGCCAGCGATTGTCCATGCGCCGATCATGCAGCCCGAGTAATAGTGATCGCGCTCATACCAGCGGTTGTACTCGACTTCGTGGCCGCGATGTGGCTCAACGAGAGTAACTAGTGCTCCACCAAGTTTGATGGGCTTCTTTCGTGTGTCGCCACTTCCTGCTTCTTGGATTGCCATTATTCCTCTTTCGCTAATGCAGTAAGGGTTTTCTTATCGACTTTCAGCATGCTCGTAAGCGGCAACTCGTTCATAATCACCATGCGCTCAGGGGCTTTGTAATCTGCGATCTTGTTCTTCAGCCATGACCGTAGCGCCTCAAGCGTTGGAGGGTTGGCCGCATCGCTAGGGACGATGTAAGCAACTCCGATCTCGCCGAGCACTGGCACTGGAGTTGGCACTATCGCCACTCGCCCTATCTGTGGGTGATCACTCAAGGCATTCTCAACCTCTGCCGGGTAGACGTTATATCCGCCGCGGATATACATCTCCTTTAAGCGCCCAACTATCCGTAGGTTGCCGGATTCATCCCGGCGAGCAAGGTCGCCGGTCCTGAGCCAGCCATCTTCGCTAAGCACGCTTGAGGTTAGAGAAGGGTCTTGCCAGTAGCCGATCATGACCATCGGGGAGCGCAAGAGAATCTCACCGACTGCTCCTGCCTCGACATCATGGGAGTCGCTGTCAACCAAACGCAGGTCAACCTCGCTCGCTGGTTTTCCTACTGTCTCGGCAACGACCTCGTCGGGGTCCCCGATCTCGGTACCGGTACTTACCCCTGCCTCAGTACTTGTATATCGATTCATGACTGGGCATGAGAGCGAGAACCTCATGCGCTTGATCAAATCAGGCGAGACAGCCGATCCACCGATGCCGCAGAGTCGCAGGTGCGAGCAGTCTGTTAATGCAAGTTCCGGATGGGCAAGCACCAACTCCCACTGTGTCGGGACCCCTGTTCCAACCGTGATTGATTCATCGCGTAGGAGGCGAAGCGTCTCCGCTGGCGACCAGGGCTCACCGGTCATCACGAGAGTTGTTCCGTGCGCAAGCTCATCCCAGATTCGGGTCATGTAACCAACGTGTGCGAAGGGGAGGGATACAAGCCGTCGATCGGAATCTGCGGTTAGATCCCCAATGTTGCGTGAGATCGCCTCGAGGCGCGCGTGGTCATAGACAGCGCCTTTAGGTTCACCGGTTGTACCGCTTGTCCATACAACGCAGGCGATCGTGCTCTTAGTAACGGTCGGCTCTTCTGTAATGGGGTGCAAATACGCGGAGTCGAATGCCTCAGAGGTAATCAGGCGTCCGCACTCGACACCGATTGGAGCGTCATGAGCCTCCATGACAACACTCGCTCGTGGTTCTGTCCTAGCGATGATGCTGCGCTGCTCTGACTCTCCGAGGCGACGATTTACTCCACTTGCAATCGCTCCGATTCGAAGGCACGCCAGGTACCAAATGGCGTAGTCAATGCTGCTCGGCAGCAGGATCGCCACTACATCTCCTACCTTGACGCCGGACTCCATTAGGACCGATCCTGCGCCTCTGCTCGCCGACTCAAGCTGCGCATAGTTGATGCGACGCTCTCCATGGACGTAGGCCTCGCGCTCTGGATGGCGTAGCGCTGCAGCCCGGAGTAGGTCTCTGGTAGTGAAGCCAGTATCGATGCCTAGTGAGTGAGGCTCTGAGGTAGGTATTTCATTGCTCTGATCCACGAACTATGGAGGTTACGCGGGCTGAGTCTCTATCGGCGTCTCCGGCAAGACGGTTAGGGCAGCCCCAGCCCCCTGCCTCGCACAAACCTCTCGCCTCTTGTTAGATTCGCTGGCTCAAACCCAAATAGTTCTCCATACCCATCTAATTCTCCATAAGGGAGTTCCATGCCCCGCTTTACAGACCGCACTGCAATCGTCACTGGAGCGGGCTCAGGCCTAGGGAAAGCCACGGCTGAGCTATTCGCCGCAGAGGGCGCCAAGGTCGCTGTGTTGGATATAGCCGAGGAGGCAGCAGAGCGAGTCGCTGCCGAGATTGTCGCTAACGGAGGCACTGCAACAGCCTTCCGCTCCGATGTATCTGATCTGGATGGATGTCTCTCCACTGTGGAGGCGGTTTCATCGGCTCTCGGTCGCCCACAAATCCTCGTCAACTCCGCAGGCATTCTCGGCTCTGCGCGATCCGAGGAGGAGACTGCAGAGCAGTGGAGAAGGATAATTGCGGTAAACCTTGATGGCACATTCTTCATGTGCCGCGCAACGCTTCCTTACTTGCTAGATGGTGGGGGCACAATCGTAAATATCGCATCGAACGCGGGCTTTATGGGCCAACCGTTTAGTGCCGCCTACTGCGCCTCTAAGGGTGGAGTTGTGAACCTCACCCGAGCTCTCGCAGTTGAGTACGTAGCGCGGGGAGTGAGAGTCAACGCAGTTGCTCCGGGCGGAATGCGCACTCCTCTTACCAAGTCATTCAAACTCCCCGAGGGTGCCTCTGTGGATGACCTTCGTACGATCATCTCAAAGATTGGTGTTTCTCAGGCAGAGGAGGTTGCAACCTGTGTTGCATATGTAGCCTCAGACGATGCTCGCTACATGGTGGGTTCAATCGTTAACTTCGATGGTGGTCTTGTTAGTTACGGCGGAGGATTCCCCGAATGACCCAAGCGAGCGGAGCTAATGGTTGGTTGACCGAGTGGAGCTCACTCTGGGATTTGATCAATCAACGCGCCGAGGCAACGCCTGATGAGCGCTTCGCTATAGATGAAGACGGTCGCTCTCTAACCTTTGAGCAGTATCGCGATGCCGCTCTCCGCTGTGCCGCAGGATTTGCAGCGCTAGGCATCGGTGAGGGCGATGTTGTTTCATGGCAGTTGCCCACCTGGCTTGAGTCCATGGTCCTCGTAGGTGGCCTCTCCCGCCTTGGAGCAGTGCAGAATCCAATCCTTCCGATCTACCGTGATCGTGAAGTTGGTTTCGTTGTGCGCGAATCCGGTGCGAAGGTATTGGTGGTAACTGGAGAGTGGCGCGGCTTTGACTACGCGGCAATGGCTGATTCAATAGCGATCGAGACTCCCGGTCTCAAGGTGGTTGTTGTCGAGCGCAACAATCTTCCAGAGGGCGACCCCGCGAGACTGGCCCCCGTGCCGACCGGTGCCTCGAAGAATTTTGCCCCAGGTGAGCAGATAGACGCGCCCCTTCGTTGGCTCTTCTACACATCCGGTACCACGGCCAACCCAAAGGGTGCTCGCCATACTGATATGACGGTTGCTCACTCTGGATACGCGATGGTGGATGCCTTTCAACTCACTTCAGCAGACCGCAACGCGTTGATATTTCCCTTTACACATATTGGTGGAGCTGGCTGGCTTTTCGCTGGCCTGATCGCAGGTACACCTCAGGTCATTGTTGAGGCGTTTCTCCCTGCAACAACAATCCCTGTGCTTGAACGCGAGCGGGTAACTGTCGCCGGCGCTGGGACCTTCTTCCACCTTGCATACCTAGAGGCGCAGCAGCACGCGGACCACCCGCTATTCCCTGAGACGCGACTCTTTGTTGGTGGGGGAGCAGCGAAGCCGCCTCAGCTTCACTACGACGTGAAAGAACAACTCGGGGGCGCTGGAATTCTCTCTGGTTACGGGCTTACCGAGTGTCCGATTCTCTCGATGGCGCGTACGACCGACACTGATAAACAACTTGCAGAGACCGAGGGCCCGCTAACCGCTGGCGTCGTGGTCAAGGTTGTGACAATCGAGGGCGAGGTAGTTGGGCGCGGGGTAGAGGGAGAGATACGAGTTCGAGGCCCGCAGATGTGTCTCGGCTATACAGAACCTGCTCTAAACGCCACTGGGTTTGACGATGAAGGCTTCTTCCGGACAGGCGATCTCGGCATTGTTGATGCTGACGGCTACGTCACCATCACAGGCCGACTCAAGGATGTAATTATACGCAAGGGTGAGAACATCTCAGCGAAGGAAGTTGAGGACCTACTCTTTACTCACCCGGCCATTGCAGATGTCGCAGTTATTGGACTTCCGGATATCTCATCCGGTGAGCGGGCATGCGCGGTAATAGTTGTTGCTGAGAACGCGGCGACACCTGAGCTGTCTGAACTCTTTACTTTCTGTAAGGACGCAGGGCTAATGATTCAAAAGATTCCGGAGCAGCTTGAGATTCTTCCCGCTCTCCCGCGCAATCCAACGGGAAAAGTTCTGAAGCACGAGCTTCGCAAGAAGTACTCGGAGGTTTGAGCCCCCGTGCCACTCGATGAGAATCAGCGCGCCCTCGCAGCGAGGGTCTCAAATTGGGGGCGATGGGGAGCCGAGGATCAACGCGGAACACTCAATCTCCTTGATGCATCCTCCACAATGCGTGGGGCCTCAGCTATTCGCCGCGGAGTCTCTTTCCCTTTAGCGATTCCTGTAGATGCAGATGGTCCCCAGACCGGCCGTATCCCTGGTCGGTCGAATCCTCTACACACAATGACATCTGTCTCGTATGCGTTTACTGGTGATTCGGGCGATTTTGCAACTAGCGACGACAAAATAGAGACTGGGCTGCAGTCAACAACGCATTGGGATGCACTTGCACATGCAGGGTACGACGGCCTGCTCTTCAACGGATTAGCTGCGTCGGTAATCTCCCAAGACGAAGGGGCGACTCGGCTAGGAGTTCAGAATTTTGGCCCAGTGGTTACGCGCGGCCTTCTCTGCGATGTTGCACGCCTCAAAGGGGTCGAGTGGTTCGAGGATTCGTACTCGATTACCGGTGCAGATCTAGAGGAGTGCCTATCCTCGGCTGGGTTAACTGTGATGCCCGGTGATGCGGTTCTGGTGAGGACCGGTCAGATGCACTTCTTCAAAACTGGTGACAAGCAGCGCTACGCAGATATCTCCCCTGGGATAGGTCTCGACGCAGTCGAGTGGCTGCACGACAACAACGTTGCCTGTGTTGCAAACGACACTCACGTCTTTGAGCCCTACCCGTGCCCCGGATCTAATCCGTATCTCTTCCCGGTCCACATGATCATGCTTAGGGATGTCGGCATGCCGCAGGGGCAGCAGTGGGATCTTGAGGAGTTGGCGCAAGACTGCGCAGAGGATGGTGTCTACGAGTTTCTCCTGAGTGCAACTCCGATTCCGGTTACTAATGGCTGCGGCGGACTTCTCGCACCAGTGGCGACGAAATGACTCAGCGCACAATCGCAGTATCAGGCGTCGCATCTGGCCTTGGTTCTGCACTGCGTGCCCGCCTTGAGGATCAGGGAGATCGCGTCATTGGGATTGATCTACACGGCGCAGAGGTAATTGCGGACCTATCAAAAGTTGAGGGGAGACTTGCTGCAATCGCGGGGGTTGAACAACTTCTCGACGGAGCCCTTGATGGCGTGGCCTCTGTAGCTGGAGTAGGGCCACATCTGGAGTCTTCGTTAGTCGTTTCCGTGAATTTCTTTGGTGCGCTTGCTCTGATCGACGGTTTGTTTCCATTGCTGAGTATGCAAGAAGGAGCAGCCTGCGTTGCGGTTTCTTCAAACTCCATCACTCTTGACCCAACAGTGCGCGCAGATCTTGTCGATGCATGCGTAGCCGGGGACGAGGCGCTGGCGCTCTCAATCGCTGGTGATGTCGCTGGCAATACTGCCTATGCCTCATCGAAGTTGGCAGTGGCAAGGGCAATCAGGCGGCGCACAACTCTCTGGGGAGAGGCTGGAGTACGCTTAAATGCGATCGCTCCAGGGCCTTTCGCAAGCGCACTCCTCGACGCATCGCGTGCAGATGAAACGCTCGGCCCGCTAGTTGACCTTGTGCCAATCCCATTGGGGCGTCAGGGGAGCGCGGACGAAGTCGCTGCTCCGATTGCGTGGTTATTAAGTGGAGAAGCCTCATGGGTGCACGGAAGTCTGCTCTTTGTAGACGGCGGCACCGATGCACTCATTCGCCCAAACGCTATTTAGGTTCGTTCAAGTTCTCTCGAACCAGCTGCTTAAAGGCGTCCGTAAACAATTAGGTGGCGGTCGCCAATCTCCTCAACTGTCAGCGTTAGACCAGCGCTAGTTAGTTGCTCGCGTACCTCCGCTGCGGTATATGAAGCCCGAAGCGAGTTATGAAAATCGGTAATGAGTTCGTGGGCAAAACCCTCTGTGTGCATCTCGACGAGTGCCTCGAGCATCTGATGGTTATACGGGCGCCGAAGGTCCTGTACGAAAACTGGGGCTCCAGCTTCCGAGTATTTGAGGCTCTCCCAGAGCGCCGAAGGATCCGTAAGGTGGTGGAGCAGGGAGTTGCAGATGAAGGCATCGAATGGCCCCAACTCCTCGAGTCTCGCGTCTGGAATGTGGAGCTCCTCAAGAGTGACGCGACTCGATAATCCAAGTGTCGCAATGTGCACGACTCCCACTCTGAGCATCTCGGGCCCCGCATCGATACCGAGCATCTGCACCTCTGGGTATTGAAGAGCGAAGCGTGCCGTGACGTCCGCAGCCCCGCAGCCGATGTCAAGTACAAGGCCAGTGCCAAAATCGGGGAATAGCTCAGCAAACTTCGTGACCAGCGCTTGGTGAGGGACCGAAAAATCTGCCGCTGCATAGGCAGCCACCTGCTCGGGCGTATCCATTAATTCGGGTTCCGCGAATCGCCTTATCTCACTCATCTGCATGCCTCCACAAATACATCGAATAGTCGCTGCTGATTTGGATCACTTACCGCGGTGTCCTCTGGGTGCCACTGCACCGCAATACAGAAATGATCATCAGTGGATTCGATTGCTTCAATTACTCCGTCCGGTGCACTTGCACTCTGGCGAAGTCCGCTTGGAATAGTTGCAACTGCTTGATGGTGGTGGCACGAGGCCATCACCGTATCGACCCCAAGGATTTTCGAGAGCTTTGTATCTGGAGTAATCGAGAGTTCGTGCAGGTGTGCGCCGGACTCAACCCCGGGCTTGCCGTGGTTCTGAATGCCGGGATTATCGGTGATGTGCTGGAGAAGGGTTCCGCCGCGTGCAACCGCTAATAACTGCGCTCCACGGCAGATCCCGAATACGGGTATTCCTCGGCGGGTTGCCGCCTCAAGGAGGGCTATTTCAAACTCGTCACGCAGTCCGATGACTCCATAGGTTCGATCGCTTCTCTCCTCGCCGTACTGCGCGGGATCTACGTCTCCGCCGCCTAGGAGAATGAGCCCAGCGAAGAGCGAAATGATCTCGTCTGCCTCCGTGACAGTTATTCGGCGTGGGAGTAGTACTGCACCCTCTCCGCCGGCGCGCAGAATCGCCTCGAGGTAAGGCCGCGGAACTGCAACTCCTTTAGTGACCCATCCATCTACTCGCCCCGTGCGCAATGGGTAAGCAGGTACTGCGATCAATGGTCGCGATTTAGTCACCAATTTAAATCTGCTCGAAGTTTCTGCGACGTTCCCAGTCGGTGACGACTTTGTTGAACGAGTTCCACTCTTGCTGGGCTGTATTTAGTAGGTGGTGATGCACGTCTTCACCGAATGCGTCCTTGGCTACCTGACTCGCTGCAAAGGCATTAATCGCATCAACAAGCGTATGGGGTACGCGCTCGAGTGATTCGTCTGCATATGCATTCCCGGAGAAGGCATCCCCTGGATCGAGGCCCTTCTCTATACCGTGGAGCCCTGCAGCAATAGTGGCCGCATATGCAAGGTACGGATTGCAATCTGCGCCAGGTATGCGCGACTCCATTCGGTAGGCCGATCCATGGCCGACAACGCGGTATCCGCATGTGCGGTTGTCCTTGCCCCATGCAAGTGCAGTTGGGGCCCAAGACTCTGGCTGGTAACGCTTATATGAGTTGACATATGGAGCGAACATCCAAGCGAACTCCTGCCCCATTGCAATCATCCCGCCTAGCCATCCTCGAAAAACCGGCGTCATATTCTCAGGGGCAGTCTCATCCCACATCTGCGACTCGCCGTTACTGCTCCAGAGGCTGGAGTGGAGGTGACAAGAGGAGCCGACCTCCTCCATTGAGTACTTCGCCATGAAAGTGATCGAGCGGCCGGCGTTTGCGGCGATCTCCTTCGTGCCATTTTTGTAGATTGCATGCCGGTCTGCCATTACGAGTGCGTCGGCATATTTAAGATTGATCTCGTGCTGACCCTTGCCTGCCTCACCCTTTGAGAACTCAACTTTGATCCCCGCATTATTCATGCTGTTTCGGATCTCACGAATTAGGTATTCGTCGCGTGTCGTTTGAAAGATGTGGTAGTCCTCTATGACATCGGAGTGGGGTACGAGGTCACGGTACCCCTTGGCTGCCGCCTCCTCGTAGGTATCGCGAAATAAGAAGAACTCGAGCTCCGCTCCAATATTGACGGTGTACCCAAGCTTGGCGGCTCGCTCAATCTGGCGCCTAAGTATCTGCCTCGGTGATACCTCAACAGGAGCCCCTGTGGTCTCGTCCTCTAGGTCGCACATCACTAAAGCGGTGCGCTCAATCCATGGGATTCTGCGCATTGTCGAGAGATCAGGGCGCAGGCGAAAGTCTCCGTAGCCTTGCTCCCAGTTCGCGTAGCGGTAACCAGGCATCGGAGTCATATCTATGTCGAGAGCGAGCAGGTAGTTGCAGGCCTCTAGGGCTCCTCCGTCAAGAACCTCCTCGACGAAATAATCACCAACGACGCGTTTACCCATGAGCCGGCCCTGTAGGTCAGGGAAGACGACGAGCACCGTATCGATGCTTCCATCCTTGATCTCAGCTCTGATCTCTTCTGGTGTGAGCATTCCTCGAAGCATTTGAACCCCTTGTTCCCTGTATCTATTCGAGCGGTGGTTTATTCAGGCGTTACATACGCTGCGGTAATTCCGCCATCTACTACTAACTGTGCGCCTGTCATGAATGAAGAGTCGTCGCATGCCAGGAAGAGCGCTGCCTTCGCGAGTTCCTCCGCTAGCCCAAGTCTGCCCATAGGAACATGAACCATTCGGCGCGCCTTGCGTTCTGGGTCTGAAAGGAGCTCGGCGAGTAGCGGTGTATCTATAGGTCCAGGGCAGAGGGAGTTGGCTCGAATGCCTTGACGTGCGTACTCCACTGCGATCTCGCGTGTCATTGAGAGCACGCCGCCCTTGCTCGCTGTGTATGCGATCTGCGATGTAGCGGCGCCCATGAGGGCAACGAAGGAAGCAACGTTGACGATAGAGCCGCCACCCGAGCGCAGCATTAGCGGGATGCCAAATTTGCACCCAAGCCATACCCCTTTGAGGTTGACCTCCATGACGCGGTCCCATGTCGGCTCTGGCGTATCGGTCGGGCCTCCATCGTCGGAAGGGAAAATGCCAGCGTTGTTGTACATCACGTGAAGAGCCCCAAACTCTTCGTCGGTCGCAGAAATCATGGCCTCAACCTGCGCTGCGTTTGAGACATCTACCTTGACGGCAAGCCCTGCTCCGCCAGCGGACTCGATAACGCTCACAGTCTCCTTGGCGGATGCGTGGTCCCAATCTGCTGCTACGACCTTCGCACCCTCACTGGCGAAGAGGATCGCCGCAGCTCGGCCCATGCCGTTTCCTGCGCCCGTAATTAGAGCAACCTTGTTATCGAGTCTCCCCATTATTTTTTCCTCCTAGGATCGACGGCAGACGCTACGCCACTTTGAAAGATGAGCGCAGTGCCCAGACTGAGATGTTCAGACCCTGATATGGCAGACCCTGATGTGGCAGACCGCATCCTATGGGGAGTTATTCTGCGCATTGGTTGCTTGGGCCGACTGAATTTCGATATGGAGGGCAAGTTGAGAGCATCTGTGACAATCTCGGGGCTAGGTCGCCTCTTTAACGGCGATTTGAGAGGCGTCTTGGAGGCAGCGCGTATCGCCGACGAAGTCGGCATCTACCAAGTAGTGCTCCCTGACCACCTCGCTATTGGCCCAAGACTCGATAGGTATCCGTTTGCTGAGAAGTTTCCGTATCCGCCAGAGGAACCTTGGCTCGAACCGATAACGACCCTCGCTGCCATAGCTGCAGTAACTAAGCGTGTGAGGCTTGCGACGGGTGTTTTAATCTCTCCGGTTCGCCCTGCGTTGCTAACTGCTAAATCAGTAGCGACACTTGATGTGCTCTCAAACGGACGTGTGGACCTCGGGGTTGGAAGCGGATGGCAGCGCGAAGAGTTTGTAGATGCAGGCCTTGGCTTCGTTGGACGCACCTCTCGAATGATGGATTCAGTGCGAGCTTGTCGAGCTCTGTGGGAGCAGGCACCCCCAGTTTCGTTCGCTAGCGAGAGCGTGACATTTACTGACCTGTGGTGTGAGCCGCGACCTGTGCAGAGCCGAATTCCTATTGGTTTCGGGGGGCCAGCAAACGCCCTTACTGCGGAGCGCATTGCTGAGCTCGGTGATGGTTGGCTTCCGATCGGAGTCATGCCTGACGAGGAAATTGCTATGGGGCTCACCGCAATTCGCTCTGCATATGCTGACAAGGGTAGAGACGCCTCAACGATTGAGGTTCGAGTTGGGCTACCTGGAATAACAGATGCAAAGGGGAGGGTCGACTTCTCGGAGATGAAGCGACGAGCAGGAGTGCTTGAGAATTTAGGAGTAACAACAATCTCTGTTGCGTTAGGGCGATTCCTCGCAGGGCCAGAGGACATCGGACCATTCATTGAAGGCCTTGGAGCCGCGTTCTCCTAATTCTTAACTGCTACTCCGAGGAGAAGAAGACGTTCTTTACCTCTGTGTAGTGGTTGAGGGCCTGCATGCCGAGTTCGCGTCCGAGACCGCTCTGCTTGTAGCCGCCGAATGGAGTCTCAGTGCGGACACTCTTATTCGTGTTTACGCTGAGCACTCCTGTCCGTATGCCTCGAGCTACCCGCATCGATCGTCCCAGGTTCTCTGTCCATATCGAGCCTGATAATCCATATGGACTGTCATTAGCTATCTCGATTGCATCCGCTTCATCCTTGAACGGAATCAAGCAGGCGAGGGGCCCGAATACTTCTTCTTGAGCGACGGCCATTTTGTTATCGACATTCGCAAGCACGATGGGGTGTAGGTAGAAGCCATTTACATCGGGAGTGCTTGAGTCGCTGCGCACGGAGAGTTGCTCTGCGCCGGCGGCGAGGCCATTCGCTAGATACTCGAGGGTAATGGCACGCTGGCGCTCTGATGTGAGCGGACCCATCTCTGTAGATTCGTCGAGAGGATCACCTACCCTGATGGAGCGCGTAGCCTCCGCAAAACGGTTGACAAAGTCGTCATAAATTTTTGACTCAATTAGGATTCGACTCCGCGCGCAGCAGTCTTGCCCTGCATTCCCGAAGACTGCCATGAGCGTTTCATCAGCGCTTCTTCGCCAGTCGCTATCTGCAAAGACGATGCTTGCACTCTTACCGCCTAATTCCAGCGAGACGCGTGAAATGTTTGGTGCGCTTCGTTGAAGAATATGGGCTCCGGTGGCTGTCTCTCCTGTAAATGAAATTTTGGAGACGCGAGGATCCCCCACGAGAGCGTCTCCGAGGCTTCGGCCTGGTCCTGGAATTACTGAGACGGCCTCCGCTGGAACTCCTGCATCAACGAGAACCTCTCCGAGAAGCAATGCGGTTAGAGGGGTCAGCGATGCTGGCTTAATAATGACTGGGTTTCCCGCTGCAAGTGCCGGCGCAACTTTCCACGAAGTAATAAGTAGAGGAAAATTCCACGGAACGATTAACGCGCAGACCCCGATTGGTTCGCGCAGCACAACATTTAGGCCCGGTTCGGTAACCGGTATGACCTCTCCAAGGTGTTTGTTGGCCGCCCCTGCGAAATACTCAAATGTGCTTGCGGCGGCCTCTACTTCCCAGCGCGCATCACCGATCGGTTTTCCTGTGTTGTTTGACTCGATCAGTGCGAACTCCTCTGCCCTTGCCCTAATCCCAGATGCGACGGCATATAGGACTCGTCCGCGTGCGGTGGCAGAGGTCCGTGGCCATGCTCCGCCAAATGCCTTGGCTGCTGCACTCAGAGCGAGTTCGAGATCCGAGGTGCCTGCCTGCGATACCTCTGCGAGTTCTCTCCCGGTAGCGGGATTAATTACCGTGAAGGTGGCGCCATCGATCGAGGCCCTCCGCTCGCCTGCGATTAACAGATTCTCAGTCATGTCGTAACCGTACTGTGGTAAGGGCAGGAGAGGCGATTGAGGGCGGGCGCCTAATGATTTCTTCTAGGAGCGAACCCGACCGACCCTCGAGTTGTGCGATTGTTTACCGATGGAGGTTCTCAGTTCTCAAGACTCTCGGGGGCCTCGTGCTCATCGCTCCTCTTTAGGTCTCAAGCAAAGTCGATCAAGTATCTGTACGAGTGCAGTAATCGCCTTCGCTCTCATTGCTTCAGGATGCAGTGCAGGTAGCGGAGCAAGCGCGACACCCAAGACCTCGACACCCAAGACCTCGACACCCAAGACACCTACCACCGCTGCGTCGAAGATCTC